>JANNGQ010000070.1:0-8275 GCA_031403975.1 Planctomycetota bacterium | reverse complement strand
CGCCACCCACCGAAGACCGACAACCCACAACTGAAAACTATTCCAGATAGTCCTTGAGCTTCTTGCTGCGGGAGGGGTGGCGCAGCTTGCGGAGCGCCTTTGCTTCTATCTGGCGGATGCGCTCGCGGGCTGAAGCCAAGGCGGATGATCCAGTCGGATGGCGGCGGAATCGGAGTGTTCGACATCGACGCGGACGGCTGGCCGGATCTCTATTTCACTCAGGGAGGGGAATGGCCCGCCGCGGCGTCACAGACAGGGCCTGAGGACCGCATCTTCCGGAATCTGCGCGGGAAGACGTTTCGTGATATGACATCGGCCACGGGTGTCGTCGATCGGGGTTTCGGCCAGGGTGTAACGATCGGCGACCTCGACTGCGATGGTTTCCCCGAGGTTTATGTTGCCAATGCCGGGGGCAACCGCCTGTTTCGAAACAACGGAGACGGCACACTCACAGATATCAGTATCGAAAGCGGTCTGGCGGGCAACGACTGGTCGACAAGCTGCGCAATCATGGACTTCGACCTCAACGGTCATCCTGATCTGTATGTCGTCAACTACCTGAGTCTCGACGACGCATCGGCCGAAATCTGTCATGAAGAAGGAAAGCTGCGAAGCTGCCGACCTGGAGGTTTTATGGCAGCCGATGATCGGCTCTATCTGAATGACGGTGACTGGAGCTTTACGGATGTCAGCAGTACGAGCGGAATTCTGCAGCCGGACGGACGCGGACTCGGAATCATTGCGGCAGACTTTGATGGTGACAGATTTCCGGATATTTTCGTCGGAAACGATGCTGTCCCGAATTTCCTGTTTCTGAATCGGACTGACTTCACCGGGTCTCCTTCGGTCGTGGGCGAGTCATCCGATGCGGAGGCGCACGGCATTCCCGCGTCGACGGGACCGGACGGAAGGCGCGTTCGATTTGAAGAGTCTGCCGTCCACAGGGGAATCGCGACGGATGAAGCGGGACGATCTCAGGCCTGTATGGGAATTGCATGTGCAGACTTCAACCATGACCAGCAGCCTGACATCTTCGTCACCAATTTCTACAACGAGCCAAATACACTTTACCTTGGGCAACGAGGAGGAATGTTTGTGGACAGAACTCGGTCGTATCAACTTGCGGCACCAAGCATGTCGATGCTGGGTTTCGGGACACAGCCCTTGGATGCGGATCTGGACGGAGATGACGATCTGGCCATTCTGAACGGCCATATTGACGATCTTTCAGCCTCTGGTGTGCCCTACCGGATGAAACCGCAGTTCTTTGAGAATCAGTCCGGGAAAGTCTTCACTGAGTCCGAGGTGAAGTGCCGTTTCTTCCTGGAGGAGCATCTCGGGAGATCCCTCGCAAGACTCGACTGGAACCGCGATGGACGCGAAGACCTTGCCGCCGGTGTCCTGGAAGCGCCATCTGTTCTGCTGACAAACACAACAAATGCGTCCGGAAGCTGGCTAGGCCTCCAGCTTGTCGGAACATTATCTGCCCGGGATGCAACCGGAAGCACGGTGACCGTTCAATGGGGAGAACACTCGGTCTCTCGACAATTGACATCGGGGAGCGGGTTTCAGGCATCCAATCAGAACAAACTCACATTTGGAATCCCCGGCCCGGGAGCAGATCCTGTTGTTAATGTCACAGTTCTATGGCCGAACGGGCAAGTGAACAGTTTTCGCAATTTGGAAACGGATTGCGACTACATCGTAGTTCAGTCGCAATCGGAAAACTCAGACGGGCGCGGTCCCGTGTTATGCACTCACTGACACGATCACTTATCGACAGGATCAATCGCGACTTGAGTGTGGTGATTTGCCGCGAATACCTTTCTGACGCCCGGTTCCGTAACAGTTGTGCCTTGAAGGCGCAACGAATTCAGGCTTTGCATTGAAGAGAACTCCGGAATGTTCGAGTCGGCGACCTTACTACGGTTGGCCTCAAGTGCAATCAGTGCCTGAAATCCGGACTCGCCGCAGCCGGAACCGGAAAATCCGGTACCTGAGACACCCAGTTCCGTCAGTGCCGGTAACGTGCCGAGTCTGCAGATACCCAGATCGGTGAGAGCGGAATTGTCCGTCAGCCTCAGCAGGCGAAGTTTCGAAAGTGCGGCCAGAGCCTGCATCGAATCGTCGGTGACTTTTGTTCCGACAATTTCCAGATGCAACAGCTCTGAATTAGCC
Source organism: Planctomycetota bacterium (assembly GCA_031403975.1). GTDB lineage: Bacteria > Planctomycetota > Planctomycetia > Planctomycetales > Planctomycetaceae > SXXK01. The sequence goes on along the minus strand of JANNGQ010000070.1, from coordinate 6,097 downwards.
GACAACAATGTCACACCCGCATCTGTGATCAACTCTGAACCCAATGCAAGGTGCTGCAGTTGCGTCGCTGCCGAAAGTTTGGCCAGCCCCTTGTCGGTAATCCCGGTTCCGATCAATCGCAACGATTTCAGGTTCGGGATCGTGAGCAGAATGTCCAGCGAGCCATCAGTCAAGCCAGTATCACTCAAATCAAGGGACTCCAGGGTGGGATGCTCTTTCAGCACGGCAATCGAGGCATCGTCAATGCTCCTGGACCGTGGCAAATCCAGTTGCCGAAGCTCCGGCAAAGTTGCAACAGCCGCAATGTCTTTTGCTGTGACCGTTGAGCCTGACACAGAAACAATCTGCAGTTTCTTCAAAGCGGAAATTGCAGCAAACCCCTTTTCAGTCAGGCCCGGTGCCTCCGCATGAATCTCTTTCAGGGAACCCAGATCGGCAATCACGAGGAAGTCCTCATCGCCGAGCTTGTGGTCTCCGGAACGAATAGTCTGAATCTCGTTCTTCAGATTGCTTGAAAATGATACACCCAATGCTTTCAGAGCGGCCGTCGGATCGACGACCGCCTCGGGCTGGCTCTGTGCACTGCAACCGGAAAAAACCAGCGTCAGACCAATTGGCAGCAGGAGCCGGAATGTGGGGCAGGAAATCATAGGTGACGCACTTTTCTGATGGCGGTTCCATTCGACCGGCAGAACACTTGGCCAGTGTACGCATCCGCTGTCGAATTTAGATATACTTCGCGCGGCCCTGGTTGACTCGTAGCCGGATTCGTGAGAATTCGGAGGCTGGCTGGTTATTCAGCCCGAAGTCTCACGACTTCGGCTACAACGAAGTGTCTCATCCGGGTCCGCGTATAGTATGACGGGCCGGACTTTACCGATGTCGCCGGCATCTGTCGAATGAACGGCCGATCGGATCAGTAACGCAGGACATCACGTTACGACTCCGAAAACGTTAAGGTCTTGTAATCGTTTCGCTCAGATTCAGAATCACTCGTGCGACACCGGTCCAGGCGGCGAGATCGGTCTTGTCGAGTGCAGCCGGCGCTTCGTAATTACCGACGGTGAGGAATTCGTTGGTTGCGTTTGTGTCGGCTCTGAAGGCGGTTCTGTATTGTTCTACGACTTCGGTGAGCACATCGAGTTCCTCGGAACTGGCCTCGCGCGAGACAGCCGTCCGGAATGCCAGGTGGATGCGGTCGGAATCGGACGCTCCGCCGTCAGTCAGCAACCGGACGGCAAACGCCCGGCTGGCTTCGACGTAGATCGGATCGTTCATCAGGACGAGTGCCTGCTGAGGAATATTGGACCGGGGCCTTTCGACAGTGCATTCTTCGCGGCTGGGAGCATCGAACGCCTTCAGGCTGGGATGCATGAACATTCTTTGCCACCAGGTGTAGATGCCTCGGCGATACAGATCTTCACCGGAATCCCCCGGCCATTCGCGCATGGGAAAATTCAGATGCCGCCAGTAACCGGCAGGCTGATACGGATAAACACTGGAACCGCCGATCTGCTTCACCAGCAGGCCGCTGATTTCGAGTGCGTTGTCTCGCACGAGTTCTGCTTCCAGACGCATCCGCGGCTGTCGTCCGTACCACTTGTTGTTCGTGTCTTTGCTGCGGATTTCATCGGTTACATTCGACGCCTGCCGATACGTCGACGACGTGACCATCAGCCGGATCATGTGTTTGAGATCCCACTGGCTGTCCATGAACTCGACGGCCAGCCAGTCGAGCAGCTCCGGATGCGTCGGAAGTACGCCCTGGCGTCCCAGATCATCCAGAGGTGTGGCGAGTCCCTGACCGAAGTAGAGTTTCCAGAGTCGATTCACCATCGTCCTCGCCGTGAGCGGGTTGTCACGTCGCACAATCCACCGAGCCAGATCCAATCGATTGGGGCGACGACCTTCCGTCGCCACGCTGCCGAGGAATCGAGGTACCGCCGGTTCCATGACGGCCCCGGATTCGTCCATCCAGTTGCCGCGATTGAGCAGTCTGATTTCCCGCGGAGCGGCGGTGCGAGTCATCATTGTGCGGGGCAGTGACGCTTCATACGCTTTCCGCTCACCTTCGACAGCAGCCAGCCGATCGCGAGTTGGCTGCAGCAGCGGGCTCAGCGTCCGGAAGTACGCCGCCAGCTCGTCTTTCTGAGGCTGCGTCCGATCCGCCTCCGCAACTGCCAGCAGCGACACGACGTTTTCCGGGAATTTCGGCAGCGTCGCATTGAAATAGAATCCGAAGCCGGCGGCTCCGTTGACGATTTTCAGCAACAGGCGATTTTCACCGGCCTGCAGAGCCAGCTGGATTTTGTCCTGATCCGGCGCCGCACCTCGGGCCGTCTTGTTGTCGTGGACTTTCATGCCGTTCAGCCAGACGGTGATCGCGTCGTCCGAGCCCAGTGACAGATCCAGTTCCGACGCCTGCGCCACCGTGATGGTACGAGTCAGATAGCGGGCCGAGTTATCACTGTTTTCGAAGCTGTGAACTTTTCCGTCTTCGTAAACCGCTTCAGCCCATTTCAGATCAGCGACCTGCTGAGAAAGGTCAATGGCAGCAGGGTCGACATAGACCATGTCGTACGCTGCATCAAAAGACTCGGCTTTGAACGGACCGATTCCCGACCAGACACCAAGCTGCGGAACATTCTTCAGCGCCTCATTCGTCGTGGATTCCCATTCCTTCTGCGCGATCTCAAGTTCAGGTGTTGAAGCGGCGAGTAATGTCCGCAAATCCGCAAGCGACTTATCGAAGTCCCCGAGCTTCGCCTTCGCTTCGTCACCAATCACCGGATAGTTGGCCGGATTCCCGATCGACGGCTGGTCGATGTCCGCAAAGAATGCTGCGAAGCTGTAAAAATCCCTTGTCGTAAACGGATCGAACTTGTGGTTGTGGCATTCGCAGCATCCCATTGTTGAGCCGAAGAAAATCTGCGACGTGTTACGGACCCGGTCCGCGGCATATTTTGCAATGTACTCCTTCGCCTGAGCGCCCCCTTCGCTGGTGGTCTGCAGGAGCATGTTGAAGCCGGAGGCGACCTGCAGTTCCGTTGTGGCATCCGGAAGCAGATCACCGGCCAGCTGTTCAATGATGAACTGATCGTACGGCTTGTTGCGGTTCAGCGACTGAATCACATACTCACGGTACGGTCCGATCAGCCGGGCTTCATCCGAGTGATAACCGTTCGAGTCCGCAAATCGAACAACATCCAGCCAGTACAGTGCCAGGCGCTCACCAAAATGCGGCGATGCCAGAAGTCCGTCAACGACCTTCTCATACGCGTCAGGCGCAGCGTCATTCACGAACTCCTGAACCGCGTCCCACTTCGGCGGCAGGCCAATGAGATCAAAATACAGGCGTCGGATGAGTGTGACACGATCGGCATCCGGCGACAGCGTCAATCCTTCCTGCTGCAGGCGAGCGAGGACGAATCGATCGATGTCGGACTTTGAGCCTTCAATCTGCGGCGGCTCGTACTTGATCGGCTGCCGATAGGCCCAGTGAACTTCGAAGCGGGCTCCCTGATCAATCCATCTCTTCAGGAGTTCGCGTTCCGCATCGTTCAGAGATTTGCCGGACCCTGCGGGAGGCATGGCTTCCTCAGGATTCTGTGAGTGAATCCGCTGGACGAGAAGACTGTCAGCTGACTTGCCTGGTACGATAATCGGACGCTCCTCCGCCGCCAGCTCCGCCGGGTCATCCAGCCGCAGTTTGGCTTCGCGAGTCGCATCATCCGGCCCGTGGCATGTGAAGCACCGGTCAGAAAGCAACGGCCGGATGTCCCGACTGAAGTCGACCGTCTGGCCGTTGACTATGGAACTCGGCGAGTTTGTCGCGATGACGGTCAGAAACAGAAAACACAGTCGCACATTCATCGCGCGACTGATCGACGACATACTGAGCATGAAACACCTGTCGAAAGACTTCCTGCGTGTAGATTCGAACCAGCCAGGCCGCCGATTCGGGAGGGGTCCGCAGTTTACCGTTGAATCCGACAGGAAACCACACGGATGCAGTATCGTTCGGGCACAAACTCCTGCTGTGCGCTGCGAAAGTCTGTGAATCCCGTCTACTGTTCACCCGCCGCTCCGCCGGCGGGATTTCTACGGGATGCTCATGCTGATCCAGAACTGCGTCCACTCAGGGCATCCCAGCCGGTGGAGTCCCGGCGCGCCGGGAGACAACAGTAAATCGCAGAATCTCTGCGCTCCCGGTGCGATGAGATTGGCGGTTCGAACACCCACTGCGGCCTTCAGGTGCCCTTCAAATGACCTCGCAATAAAAACGCCGAATCTCCGGAACAGACAACATCGGCCGAATCCACATCGACCTTCATGGGTTCTTCGCTGCATCCGAAGATGCTTGCCGGCTCGACAACAGATGTCCCTTTCTGGTATCGATCCTGTCCTCACACCACTCTGCAATGCACATTCCTGCGAGGATTGGCAGAGTGGATTCTGCCCATTCGCGAAGGCTGTTGCCATGCTCCGGAAACATGTGACGTTTCACACTGCTCATTCTGGACGCCGCCGATTTCTGCAGCAGAGTTCCACAGCCGCGGCACTATTCACAGTTCCAGGTGTGTTTGCACAGGAACTGCTGACCGCGTCGATGACAGAAGGGCCGTTCTATCCGGATAAGCTGCCACTCGACACCGACAATGATCTGCTGATTCTGAACGATGCGATCACGCCGGCCGTTGGCGAAATCACTCATCTGACCGGCAAGGTTGTGTCTGCATCCGGCGCGCCGATACGGAATGCGTTTGTGGAAATCTGGCAGGTCGACAGTCTGGGTTCGTACCTGCATAAAGATGGCCGCGCCGAGAAAGGTGCAGACTCCAACTTCCAGGGGTATGGTCGGTTTCTGACGGATTCAAAGGGCGAGTACTACTTCCGAACAATCAAGCCTGTTCGATACTCAACCGGCGGTAGTGGTTTTCGGGCTCCGCATATTCACGTCGCTGTCAGCCAGAACGGCAAACGGATTCTCACGACGCAGCTCCTGATCGCAGGCGAACCTGACAACGATTCAGACGGCGTCATGAAGAGCATCCGTGATCCGAAACTGCGTGAAACTGTTCTTGTTGATTTCAAGCCTATGGCAGAATCAAAGATCGGTGAACTGACGGCTCGTTTTGAAATCGCGATCGGACTCACGGCTGTCGAAGGTGACGACGGAAAAATCCGCGGTGGAATTGCCAGACCAGAAATCCGCCAGGGCTGATTTAGAGAGTGACCCTGGCACTTTCGTTGTAGGTTGGACATTTTTGTCCGACTGTGTCTCGACCGGCAGAAATGCCCATCCTCTGTGTTTTCAACGCCACTCCCTATTCAAGCAGGAGCAGAACTGTGAAACGTGTCCTTGTGTGTCTGAGCGCGTGCCTGTTGTCGGGACTGACGACTTCGTCGGTGTCGGCTCAGCTGCCGCAAATGCTGAATGTCATGCGGATGATTCCGCTGAACCGAACCCTCGACGCCGACAGCGACGGAGAAATTTCTGCAGACGAACTTGCGGATTCTGTTCAGGCTCTCAAGGCTCTCGACAAGGACGGCAACGGGACCGTCGACGCGCAGGAACTCGTGCCGACATTTGCCGCATTCCAGGAACGTGAACGAACTGACGCCGAACACCGTGACGAACCTCGTCGCGACGACGGACCGCGCGATGCAGACCGCCGACCGGAGCGTGGCGGAGACGCTCGTCCCGAAGAACGACCTCGCGGAGATCAGCCCGGCCGGCCTCAACCGGAACGAGATCAGCCAAATCGCGAGCCGCAGCGCATCGAGCGGATCGAAGAACGAAGAATTGAAGAACGTCGTATCGATCAGCCAGGACCACAACACGGTCAGGGTGAAATGCGCGAAGGCCCCCAAGGCGGAGCTCCTGACCAGCGTCGAGGTCCCGACGGAACGAGGCGCGACGGACCTCCGAACGGATCGCAAAACCAAGGAACAGGCGGCAATCCATTCGGTGGCAGTTCCGGTGGCGGTGCGGGTTCCGGCGGGTTTGGCGGTGCGGGTTCCGGCGGGTTTGGCGGTGCGAGTTCCGGCGGGTTTGGCGGTGCGAGTTCCGGCGGGTGTGGCGGTGGTGGGTTTG
>JANNGQ010000069.1:0-11682 GCA_031403975.1 Planctomycetota bacterium | reverse complement strand
AGATCATCGAACAGTTCGGCAACTCGACAATGCCGACCATTCACGACCAGTCTCCGGTCGGCGGCGAAGTGTTTGGCTTTCCGATAAACATCCAGCAGGCCTGTCAGAAAGTGCTGGTACTTGCAGATCCATCCATGCCGCTCCATGCAGCACACCGCCAATTCTGCCAAAACCCCAGTTTCAGCGGCGAAATGGACAGCTACCTTGCAGCCGTGCCGTCGAAGTAAGATTGAAACTTCGGCCAGCTCCATACCGCAATTTCACGACCAACTCTCAAACCCACTTCATTGTCAATTGGGATGTGATAGCCCCCCAAAGCTCGCGACAAAGCGGCCATTTCAGCTGTTGCACTCCATGTTGGCAATGAAAGAGTGATCTCTTCGCCAGCGTCGATTTCGGTCAATTCGCAGTGCTGTCGCTTCTCCACGAACCCATACACATCGGATCCGGTAAACAGCTCCAGCATCTTTGAGCACGCTCCGCTCACTGTTGCATGACCACTTGTGTAGCCGGGAAACGGTGGGGTGATGAAGGACAACGGCGAATAGGGATGCCATTCTTCCGCTGGCATCTCTTTGACACCCCCAACTGGGCCGGCCCAGCCTTTGACGATCTCGCCCTTGTGATAATGACGCACAAGAGTCCAGGGACGCGATGAGTCGTAGTACCGTTTTGTTTCCCAGCAGGCAATGAAGGCATCAGAGGCGACATTTGCGATCACAAAATAGAGCTTTACGTCCTGGTCCAGATTGTGATTGTCTCGCCGAGACACGTCCTGGGCAAATCGCAGCCAATGGCCACTTTGCCCCGTTGATCGTGGTCCATCTCGCATAAACTCAACAACAGCCTTTTGCTCGTTTGTCAATGACACGTTGTACTTCAACACCGTGTCCGTTTGTACTCGCAATATCGCGTCGTCCGTCGTTGTCTTTGGTGGTGGTTCAGGACGAAACTGACGGCTGCTTTCAAGAACGGACGGCTTTACCCGGTACCAATGCGGAGTCAGAAACCCTGGCGTCACTTTGTTACCATCCGCCAGAGTGAACTCGATCGGCTGCCATCGATCTGGATCAATGATTTTATCGGGTGTGTTGACCGGCTGATAATACGTGTAGTCGGAATAGGGTTTTCCGTTGCTTCCCTCTTCATTTCCCATTTGATTGGCACCGTCGTTGCGTCGAAACTCGATCTCACCGTTCGCTGCCAGAATTCCCACACGAACGGCTGCGTTCGTCGACTCAAGCCCAAGGTCTGGGTCGTACCCCAGTTTTTGCATTTGCTCTGACAGAAACTGCTTCGATTCTGGATAGTCGAATAGAAGCGAATGATACGATGCGTAGCTGATCGCGATTTCCTTATTCTTCAGAGTGCGTTCGCCTTCAGGCCGGCGTAGTGAATTTCCAGTTCTCAAGCCCACGGCCTTTGCATCGTAAGCAGCCCAGGCATCGTAGACTGAAGTAGCCCAGATCGCCAAAGTGCGAGCGACAACTGTGGGCCGAGCGGAATATGTGTCGACATTTCGTGCTGTCGCTTCTTCGGCAATGTCCAGCCAGACGTAGGCCAGCGACACGTCTTTTTTTTCGTGTGTGCTTAGAAAGCGGTGCAGTGCGGGCTCCGTCGCGCCACTAGCCGCGGGGGGGTCATCTACTGCCTCTTTGACACCGGTCTCGACATGGGGTTTGGCCTCTGTTGGAATCCTGGAGCCGTAAATGATGGCCGCCACAGTCAGGAGTGCGAATGGCCAACAAGTTTTTGGTATTGTCATGAAGACCAACCTCCCGATTCTTAGAGTGAGATAACGGTCGTCGAGTTCCACAGCGTCTTCGAACCAGTCAGAGTGTGTTGGTTCAGCGGTAACTGGGGTATATTGGTGGCCGTTCCCTGGCGACCTGCCACGTATGGAATTTGCTGGTGACCAATTCCAGCCAGCCCCACAGTTGTCTGGCGGGCAGTTCGACTCATGGAATCTTCCTTCAGTCAGTTTATTCTAAACCGAACGACCGGCAGATTCCATTTCCAACTGAGCCGCTGCACAATGGAGTGCGCAACACGAATTGACGCTCGCATTTCAGATTTCGCTGTTGCGACGACTGTTCGGACACGCGCAGCTCTGGTGACTCGTGCTCCGTCCCGCACTGGCTCCATCGGCATTGGCCGAACCGTCCACCGCGACCGTTCTTCCGAAGTGGATTAAGATGTGGGCACTTGCGTCGACGTCAGTCATCGTTCGGCGCAGGAGGAAAATTGCATCGTTTACAGAAAACAACCTGTCAGTCGTGTCCTTCAGGATTCCATTGCATGATTGCCAGCGAATTACCAGGTTTGGCAAGGAACTTCATCCGTGGCTGAATCCACTTCCAGTGCTCTCACTGTCAGGAATCGCGGACGGATCAGACGACGGTCGTGGGAGATCTTCATCCAGCCTGCACTTGTCCTGATGACGCTGATCGTTTTCTGGGGCGTCCAGGACTTTCAGTTCCTAATCCTTGAGGACGACGTCTCGGTCGCCGGAAATTCCAGGGTGAAGTCAGGAGTGACAGTTGAGGCCGCCGCCTGGGCATTCACTACATTTGACAGCTCGAGCTGGCAGCCTGTGACGTGGCTTTCGCTGATGCTGGATGTGCAGCTTTATGGAGATGCAGCGGTCGAGAGATTTCATTTTACGAATCTGCTGCTGCATTCAGGCGCCGTTTTGTTGCTGTTTGGATGGCTTCACCGACTGACGGGAGAAGCGTGGCCAAGCGCCCTGGTAGCCGCACTTTTTGCCGTTCATCCACAGCATGTTGAACCCGTGGCGTGGATTGCCGAGCGAAAGACTGTGCTGGCAGCGTTTTTCGGTATGGGATCGCTCTGGGCGTGGGCTCGATATAATTGTGACCGGCACAAGAAATGGTATGTCCTGGCCGTGATTTCATTCGCCGGCTGCCTGTTATCCGATCAGACATTTGTCGCATTGCCGCTGCTATTGATGCTGCTGAGTGATTGGCAGCATGATCTTGTACAAAAGAAGCGATATCCCGCCGAAACTGCACTTTCCGTGAAGCCGCCTGGCTCGCTTGAGTCTGAAGCTGGAACTCTGTCGGGACACCGGTCCGGATTGGCCTTTCAGGGTTGGACGTGGCGGCGATATCTGTCGTATGAAATCTCCGTCTTTCTGATCCTGTCAATTCTGACTTGTGCGATCGTTCTCAGCAGTCGACCGAAAGACGTCCTGGTCGCCGAGATTCCGTTCGCTCATCGTGCAGGCCAGGCTCTCGCAGGCGGCGTATCAGGTTTGGTTCAGACATTCCTGCCTCAGGATACATCACTTTTCTCTGCACCGCGCGTGGACAACCTTACGGTGACGAACGCCATTGGTGCGGCAATGCTGCTGGCGTTCGTGACCATTGCTGTCGTTGCCCTCTCCGGGCGGGCAAGGTACTGGCGAGTCGGCTGGTGCTGGTACCTGGCAATTCTGATTCCACCAATTGTCCTCGGTCCGCTCGCCGTCCCGAGCGTTACGGACAGCGACATGTACATTCCGCAGATCGGGCTGTTCCTTTTGCTCAGCTGGTCGCTTTTCTCGCTGGCTGCCGCTTTCCGATGGGGACGATTTATTTTGACTGTCATCCTTGCTCCCGTATTCGTGACGGTGCTGTGGGGCAGCTTTCTGCGGGTCAATGGTTGGCAGGACAACGACACGATCTTTGCAAATCCTCCCGTCTCAGTCCGACTGAACGCTCGTGCTCAATATCGACGAAGCGTTGAACTGCTCGGGCGTAATCAACCCGATCAAGACCGAGCAATCGATCACCTCCAGCAGTCCCTGAAACTCAATCCGAATGATGCAATAAGTCATGCCACTTTGGGAAAAGTGTATCTGGATCAAAATCGACTTGACGAAGCCGCTCTGCAGCTTCGTGCCGCGCTGCAGATTCAGCCTGATTTGCCTGAAGCTCACTGGAACCTGGGGATTGTCAGCCTGAATTCCGGGCAATCTGATGTGGCAGAACTTCATTTTCGACGAGTGACAGGTCTGCGGGAGTATCCACAGGCCGACGAATACCTGAAGCTCGCATTCGAGCACCAGTCGCCTCGCGAACAGCAACTCAGACGAATCGAAACAATGGGAGGACACTTCAAGCTGGCCGGGCAGGATCGCCGAAGCGACGTCGTGGTGCTTTCAATGATTGGCACTCGTGCAGGAGACGCCGATCTTGCCGTCTGGAAACAATTTACTCGTCTCGAGTCACTCGACCTCAACGGAACACAAGTGACTGACGACGGGTTGATTCACCTGAGCGCACTGACCGGGCTCCGGACACTGGAACTCAACAGCACGCGGATTACTAACGATGGCCTGATTCACCTGAAGGAACTGAATAGTATCCAGACTCTTGCACTTGGTTCGACGCACGTTGACGGACGGGGCCTGGTCCATCTTAAGGGGCTCGTCAATCTTGACAGTGTGGTGCTCGGCGGTGCCCAGGTGACCGACGCCGGGCTGGAAACGCTGTGCGAATTTCAGGCTTTGCGAAGATTGAATCTCAGTCGGACACGCATCAGCGACGCGGGCCTGGAGTTTCTGACTCGGATGCCTCGTCTCGAATCGCTTGATCTTGTCGGAACGTCTGTCACTGACACCGGGCTGGCTCATCTGAAAGGATTGTCCGCACTTCAGTCACTCAACCTGTTTGGCACGGATGTAACTGGCAATGGTCTGCAGCATTTGAGTCAATTGAAAAACCTGAAGAAACTGGCCCTCGACGATACACAAGTCAATGACGCAGGCCTTGAGCATATTGCGACACTTTCGAAACTCGAAGTATTGACGCTGGCCAATTCCCGCGTCACTGACAACGGCCTGAAGTTCCTGCATCAACTGACGGGGCTTCGTCAACTGAGCCTGGGAGGCAACCTGATCCGAGACACTGGCTTGTCGCAATTGAAAGGACTGCCGGATCTTAAGGTTCTGGATCTGAGCGGCACTCAAGTCACCGCAAGTGGTGTCGATCAACTCAGAGAATCCATGCCGGGGGTCGCGATTTCCTGGTGAATCAAAGATTCTGCAAAAGCACTTGTGGTCGGCGAAAGGAAGAACTGCTGGAAGGAATCGGCGAGTGAGTGTTGCGAAGAGACCTTCGGTGAAAGCACATGCTGAAAAACGGTCGCTTTATCAACACGCAACTCCGGTCTCGGTGTCAATCGGCTCACTGTCTCCAGCGATCAGGTGTCACCATTTTCGTGCCCCATGCGATCTACATAGTCAGGACTTATCTGAGCAAATCGATCATCGGTCGTGTAAGGAGGATTCTCCTCGGCAAGAACGAAATCCAGTACGTCAAAACAGGCATGCCATGCGGAGGCAATGTTGGCAATGCCGATGTCGACCGCGTTGTCATCGAGGAAATTTGTGAAAGCCAGGACGCACCCCGCTTTGTCGACCTGCAGCTCCCAGCGCAGCAGTTCGTTGCCCCATGTGTACTCAAGGAGCACGCATGGTTCGCAGGCGATGAACCGGCCCGCACTCGGTGCGAATCGTCCGGTGAATGAGGTAATGCGAATCGCCGCCCCCGGCGTGCGTTCTCCCTGGAGGTCTGCGGGAAACCAACGGCGTAGCTCGTCGGAGTCGGTGATTGCTCGCCAGACTCTCTGCCGTGGATGAGCGAGCAGACGCTCAAAGTGAAGCGACGGACGTCCTTCAGCACTGTTCAGCGTTCCGTATCGATCGAACATGGTCATCATCCTATCAACGATTCAATTGAGCCTGAGCGTCGTTCAGATTCCGGCGAGCCTCGATGTTGTTCGGATCAAGCTGGACCGCAACTGAAAAATGCTCGATCGCTTCATCGGTCCGGCTTTGACTCGTCAGCGCTCGACCAAGATCGCTGTGTATTCGCGACTGGTTCGGATCCATGCGCAAAGCGTGGCGATAGTGACGAACTGCGTCGTCCAGCCGGCCCTGTTGCTGGTGGATATCACCGAGATTGGCAAACACCGATGCGAGTTGATCGTTGATGTCGTACAGAATCCCTTCCCGACTCGCCGTATCAGCGGCCAGCGAGGCGAACTGACTTGCCTCATCGTAGAATCCACGTCGACCAAACCGGTCGGCAAACCGCGCGAGCAGCGAGCCGTAACCGCCCGGTCGAAGAAACCACTTTCCGGGAAACGGTTCCGGGGCCAGGGTTTGGCTGCCCGGATCAAGCTGTGCGGCATCGGCCAATAGCTGATCCACCGATACTGGTCCGCGGTAGATGACGGCAAGCCGATGCTCGCGATCAATCAGAAAGCTCGTGGGTATCGGCAGTGTCAAGGAACTGTCCTGTGTCACTTTCAGCGACAGCACGGCGTCGTGGATTACGTCCATCTTGTCGAGCATTTCACGCGTGGCAAATCCTCCGAGGAATGGGAAAGCCATCCGTTCCAGCAGCTGCCTGGACTTTGTCGGATCAGTCGGATTGTCGTCAGCCAGCCCATCGACACTGAAAGCGGCAACCTGCACTCCGGCAGCCTTCAGCTCACTCTGCCGGGTCGTAAGGCTATGCAGTTCTGCACGACACGGCGCGCACCACGTTGCCCACAAATTGATCAGCAGTGGACCGGAAGCGTCCTGATCGAGAGGCAAAGTCGGGCCATCGAAACTGCGATATGCCATGGTTGGCAGCGGTATCCGATCCATCAGAACAATGCGTTCCGACTGGCTCTCTTCGGGAATCTCAAGCGGTCCCGTTTCAAGAAGAACCTGTCGTGTGGGAGGTGACCACGTTTCGGGCAGTTCCGCATCCTGCACAATCCGATACCAGCCGTCGCTCTGAAGACCGTCGAACGATTGCGGTGTCAGATCCGGAGCACCATCGGAACCAGGCCAGTAGACGACCAGCTTCTCGATTTCCGCGGCGTCTCCCAGTCCGAAATGAACCCACTTTGACGACTGCGAGAGGAATGCATCTCCAGCACGCAGAGTCTTAATGAGTTTTCGCGGGGAAGCACCCGCCAGATGTAACTCAACACGAGCGCCGATCGCGTCCCGGTTGCATCGTCGACCTTCCAGTCGCACGTTCAGAAAATGACCAGCGTTCGATGCGTTGTTCAGCATCAACCGAATCCGCGGTGCGGTGCGGTTTGTGAGCCAAATGTCGAGATCTCCGTCGTGATCCCAGTCAGTGATCGCGACGACTCGACCATCGTCTGGAAAATCCAGGCCAGACACTGCCGAAACGTCGGCAAACCCCGAATCGCCGGTGTTCAGAAAACAACAGTTTCGTTCTCGTCCGCTCCATGACCCGCCACTCTCGATCTGGCGCGATATCTGCTGCCAGCCGGAGTTGTAGGCCGAGCGATCTTCTTCTTCGTCAGCGACCACAGGCGATTGCGACACGACCTGCCGCCAAAAAAAACTTCACAAGTCGTGAGTGTCTGGACCGGTGATAAACCCGTTGGCGACCAGCAAATCCTCCCAACCGTCGTTGTTGATGTCGACGAATGGCGAGCCCCAGGCCCAGCGACCCATGGTGACTGCCTGGTCGACACTCACGTCTCGAAATGTGCCGTTGCCGGCATTCTCGAACAGTGTGTTGCCTCGCGCATGCCGCTGGAATTGCTGCCGCACGTCCTCGCCCGCCCCGGGCTGAAACTGCTGCTGAAACGCGATGCGCTCTCCGGCTGACGAGAACATGTTGCCGATGTACAAATCCATCCAGCCATCATTGTTATAGTCGGCCCAGGAAACCGACATTGACGCTGCAATATCCTCAACGCCGGCAAGTGCCGCGACGTCCACGAATCGACCTCCGTCGTTCCGGTACAGGTTGTTTCGGCCGAAATCGTTGGCCACGTACAGATCCTGGTCGCCGTCGTTGTCGTAGTCCTCCCAACTTGCGGCGAAACTCCAGCGTCGATTGTTCTCATCCAGTCCGGTCTCCTGAGTAACATTCCGGAAGCGCCAGTCGCCGTCATTCCGCAGAAGACTGTTGGGCGATCCATTGTTCGCATCGTGATAGGGAAACGGTGGCTGATAACCAGGCCCGTTGTTTTCCAGCATCCGGTTGCCGTAGCTGGCGAGATACAGATCGACGTCGCCGTCATTGTCGTAGTCGGCCGCAGCGAGTGAGATCGGATCGTCTTTAACGTAAATGACTGCTCGTTCGGAGAATTTTCCGGTCCCGTCATTGGCCATCAGCATCAGACCGGCATCCATCACAATCGCGAGATCCTGATCGCCGTCGTTGTCCAGATCGACCAACAGACAGCCATACGATCGATCCAGCCAGTCAACACCTGCCGCAGCAGAGATTTCAATGGCCGTACCATCAAGCTGCTGTACAAACAGTCGATTCGGTAATCCGGCAGGCTGACAGACATAGACGTCTTCGAGACCATCCCCATTGACATCACCGAGACTCAGCCCATTGTGCCCGTACGAATCCACTTTCAGCTCAGCCGGCGACCGGAACTTCCAATAATCGACGCCTCGCGCTAACTGCTCAGCAGCGGAATTCTCGCTCCCCAATACTGCCTGACCGAAATCTGAGAACAAGTGATCCTGCGAGGCATTCCTGACGACTTCTTCATGGTCCTCCAGTTCAATCCGAGTCAGCCGCGTTTGTTCGGAATCTGCATCAAAGATCCAATGGCACATCCAGGTCGCGTTCTGTTGTATAAGTCCGTCACGCGTGCTTCCACTGCACTCAAAATCGGCCCGCGTGACAGCGGTTTCCAAATTCATCTCAACACGATAGATCTTAAACGCAACGTGGGTATCCGATCCGGTTACCAGCGGGGCGGTCAACGTCTGCAGAGCCTGCCTCAATCCGTCAATCCCGGTGTGAACACCTCCGGTGATGCCGAGATCGTCGGACGCCGTGCGTTTCCGAACCCGCGAAACGGTTACCGCTGCATCCGTGAACACCTGCTCCAGGTTCTGTGGTCGCAGCGCATCGCATGAAAACGAGGGAGTCGCCAACTCGGAAAGTTGCTCGTTCCCGATGGCGTCCGAATGTTCAATCAATTTCCCGAGCGCCTTCAGTTGATCAAGTGCGGCGGCAGAGAATGCCTCGGTCTCCCATCCATTCAGATCAGACGCAGCGACGTTTGTTGCAGCGACTGCGGGCGAAACAGTCTCTTTCTGCGTAACGTCTGATCTAAAGAGTGAAAACCCGGTCGGCAGCAGCACAACGCCTGCAGCCAGGACAAGTGCCAGTCGCCTGTATCTTGCAAGTGGCATAACGACCTCACTTTTCGGGGCTACAGTTCAGGTGACTGCCGTCCGGCCGAAAAACCCAACTGCATCGTGGCAAACACGCAGTCTGGCCTGCAGCGAACGGGCAGGACGCCACACCGAGGAGCAAGGCCCAATTCTACAGAATTCTGAAAAATAAAGAAGCATGGCGGCCGAGGTTGCAGGTCGTCTTTCTTCGTCTTGCCAGCCAGAATACACCCCATCCGCGATGTGATCGCATGGTGGGTTGCACCGACGGAAGGCGGAGGCGGCCATCTCGTGTTCTGCGACATGAACTCCGGGCATATCAAATCCTTTTCATTTGCCGATGGGATGCAGTCGAAATCACTCGGCAAGCTCTCCAATTCCGCTCAGGTCGAAGCCACCGACATGGACGGTGATCGCGACGTGCTCTTTACCAAGGGCGATACGGTCGACAGCTTCCATCTGAAACCCTGTCACGCAATCCCCGAGGGAACTTCGGGCATGGAGGCTGGGCAGAACCCCCTGCCGCAATGCAGCAGCCCGAAGTCGGCGAATCATTCGCTAATATGGGAGCGTTGCGCTTTGGCCGACTGACGTATGAACGTTTCTATGCTTACTGGCCAAATCAAACCGACAACCCTTTCACGGCGTTTCTCAACAATGTTCCCAAGTATGTCGCCTCATCCGGCCTATCGGCCACCTTCTCCACCGAATCCGGGGAGAAGGGACTTTGCGTCCGCCGTTCATGTTCCGCGCAGGAGTTCGACTGGGCCGCCGCTTACGCCAGGATTTCGCGAATGACCTGGCCATGTTCGATCTCAAGGCGCTTGCGACCGGGGACTTCCAGTCTGTGGGAATCGAGTCCCAACAGGTGCAGAATTGTGGCGTGCATGTCAGTGACGTAATGCCGGTGCTCGACCGCGTGAAACCCCAGTTCGTCGGTGGCTCCGTGGACGATCCCGCCCTGGATACCTCCGCCCGCCATCCAGACGGAAAAACCATAGTTGTGATGATCGCGCCCATCTGCACCCTGAACGCAGGGGGTTCGGCCGAATTCGGTAGCGAAAACCACAATCGTCTCGTCGAGCAGGCCGCGCTGTTTGAGATCCCGAAGCAGTCCGGCCACCGGCAAGTCTACTTGCGCGCACATACTTGTGTGGTTCTGACGAAGTGCCGAGTGGGCATCCCATGCACCGGCGGCACCGTCTCCATGAAAGATCTGCACAAAGCGCACTCCGCTTTCCACCATTCTTCGAGCCGCCAGAAGCTGCTGCCCAAACGGTCGAGTGACATCCTGATCGAGACCATACATCTGTCGGATCTCAGGTCGCTCGGAGTCGAACTTCAGCAGTTCGGGGACGAAGGTCTGCATCCGGAACGCCAGCTCGTAAGACTGCATCCGCGCCCGCAGCGACGTGTCGCCCGGGTATTCCTCCGCCGAGAGCCGATTCAGCCGACCGAGCAATTCGGCTTTTGCTTCGGCCTGAACGGCAGTGATCGGGCGCGCCGGTCGGGCAAACGGCAATGGATTCTCCGGATCGATCTTCAGCACGACTCCTGCGTGCTCAGGTCCGAGGTAATCCGAATCGGTTCCGCCAAAACACTGCGAGTCAAGCTGCGGGCCCATCGAGATGAATTGCGGCAAATTGCTGCTCTGAGCTGCCAGACCATACTGCACCCAGGCGCCAATCGTGGGAAAGCACCCATCCAGCAGATGCCGCCCGGACAGGAACTCCCATTGTGCTCCGTGGTTGTTGTCGGTCGTCCACATCGAGCGAATGACAGCCAGGTCGTCGACACATCCGCGCACATGCGGAAACCAGTCACTGACCTCGATCCCCGATTGCCCGGCTCTTTGAAATCCGATCTGCGTGGGAAAGATGCGGGCCTTGGTTTTATCGATGATATTGTTGGCCACCTGCTCACGCACGTTTCGGAGAAACGGTGAATCCAGCACATCTTTATGAGGCGACTCGCCCAGCGTCTTTCCAGCATGTTTGTTCAGCGCCGGCTTGGGATCAAAGCTCTCCAGATGGCTGAAGCCTCCACGCATCATCAGCCAGATCACTTGCTTCGCTCGCGCGGAATTGTGCGGTCGGCCGTCGGGAGGAACCCAAACGGAGTGATCTTCCTCAGCTCCTCGCGCGACCCCGTTGCGCCCCAAAATCGCCTGCAACGCGACTCCCGCGAGGCCCATTCCAGCGGACGACAGGAACGGACGGCGCGACAGACCAGAACTGGCCGATGGCCGGATGTGTCCATCAAAAAGTCCCTTCTCCCCTTGGCAGGGGGAGAAGGTCGCCGAAGGTTGTCGAGAGGCCCGCAGGTTCTCCCTCGTTCCGGCGAACGCGGCTTCGGTTTCGAGATCACTTCGATGCGAATGGTCATGCATGGCGTCGACTACCGAATTGTTACGAATTCATTATGGTTGAGCAGCACATGAATGAACGCCGAACGCGCCCGGTCGTGCGGAGCGGCCTCGATGAGGGTGGGAGTTA
>JANNGQ010000068.1:0-2095 GCA_031403975.1 Planctomycetota bacterium | reverse complement strand
GCTAAACGTTTTCATCACCAATCAGCGACTTCAAACCGGCATCTTCTTTCAGCTTCAGCAACCCGCGGCGCATCCACGTCAGCACAGTCCCCAAAGGCAGGTTCATCTCGTCTGCAATTTCTGCAAACGTCTGCCCGTAATAAATCCGCCTGCGTATGACATTCTGCTGTTCGACCGGCAGTTTCTTCAGCGACTTCTGAATCAACTGGACGGTGTCGTCATGCAGCAGCCCAGCTTCGGCCACGAGTTCCGTATTGTTCAAAGTTGACTGTTCGGCCAGACGACCATAGTGAACCGTGTCCCGCTGACGTTCCCGCTGAAGCTGACGCGCCTCGTTCAAAGCAATCCGAAATAGCCAGCCTCGCAGCGTTTCCTGACGTGCCGATTCAGCCGCTTCAATCGCCCGAATCACCATTTTTTGAAAAGCGTCTTCCGCCAGATGCCGATTCTTCAGCACTCCCAGCAAAAACGCGGTCAGATCGGTCTGCCACTGAACACACGCTTCCTCCACCAGGGTACGGGAGGTTCGGCCTTTCGAATCCCCTGATTGAGCCGTTTCTGCAGAGTCTTTTTCAGCATTCTGCGACAACGAGCACCCTCCGGAATCCTGCCGACACAACAGACGATGTACGGCGAACCGGGATTATTTCAGGTTTTTCATCACAGATTTCTTACGCCAGAATCGCCTGCACGACGTCTCCATGTACATCCGTCAGCCGGAAGTCGCGACCCTGAAACCGGAAGGTCAGACGCTTATGATCAATGCCCATGATGTGCAGCATCGTGGCGTGCAGGTCATGAACCTGGACCACATTCTCGACCGCATTGTAACCCAGCTCGTCGGTCGCCCCCCAGGTCATGCCTGGACGGATGCCGCCTCCCGCCATCCAGCCGGAGAAGCCTTTCATGTGATGATCGCGTCCGTCCCCCTGAGCCATTGGTGTTCGTCCGAACTCACAGACGCACACCACCAGCGTGTCTTTCAGCATGTCCCGCTGTTTCAGATCCATGAGCAGCGCCGTCATGCCCTTGTCGACCAGACCAGCGACACTTCGAGTTCCCTCTTTCACTCCTCCGTGATGGTCCCA
The DNA here is from genome assembly GCA_031403975.1 of Planctomycetota bacterium. Classification (GTDB taxonomy): domain Bacteria; phylum Planctomycetota; class Planctomycetia; order Planctomycetales; family Planctomycetaceae; genus SXXK01. The sequence goes on along the minus strand of JANNGQ010000068.1, from coordinate 1,007 downwards.
GTCGCGGTGATAGAGCTGAATAAACCTCACGCCCCGTTCTGCCAGTCTGCGCGCCAGAAGGGCGTTTGCTCCAAACGTGCCGTCAGCGCCTTTGGTGCCGTACAGCTCCAGAATCGCCGGACTCTCATCCGAAAAATCCATCAGCGCCGGAATGCTGGACTGCATCCGGAATGCCAGTTCGTACTGCGCGATGCGAGTCGTGATTTCCGGATCATGGACTGCCGCGAACTGAATCCGGTTCAGCCTCTGAATCGCATCAACGGCTCCTCGCTGTAATGCCGGAGTGATCCCCTGAGGATTGCCGACATACAGCACCGGGTCACCTCGACCCTGAAACTCAACGCCCTGGAAACGACTCGGAAGAAATCCGCTGTGCCACTGACGAGAGGCAATCGGCTGGCTTTGTCCGCCTCCGATGGATGTCATCACGATGAAACCGGGCAGATCAGCTGCTTCTGATCCAAGGCCGTACTGCAGCCATGCTCCCATCGCCGGTCGACCGCTGATCGTCGTACCGGTGTTCATGAAAGTATGAGCCGGATCGTGATTGATCGCCTGCGTCGTCAGAGACCGGATGATGCACAGCTCATCGGCAACTGTCTGGAGTCCGGGAAAGATGTCGCTGATTTCGTTTCCCGACTGTCCGCACTGCGTAAACGCATGCTGTGGTGCAAGGCAGGTCAGTTTCTGCCCCTGCAGCTGCGCAATTGGCTGGCCGGTCGTAAAGGAATCCGGCATAGGCTGGCCGTGCAGTTCGGCGAGCTTCGGTTTGTTGTCGAATGTCTCCAGATGCGACATCCCGCCGGCCATCACCATAAAGATGACGCGTTTGGCCTTCGGCGGCACGTGCGGTGTCGTGATGATGCCTTTCCATGCGTCGGTTGCTGCGATCGGGGCATCGTTCTCGCGGCCACGTACATTCCCGGCGTTCAGCATCGCTGCTAATGCATAAGCGCCGATTCCATGCAGACCGGTTCCCAGAAACGCACGGCGGGCGGCAAGGGCAG
>JANNGQ010000067.1:0-9184 GCA_031403975.1 Planctomycetota bacterium | reverse complement strand
TTCAGTTCTATCACCTGCTGCCGGAACTTTCGCTGCTCGAGAACGTGATGGCTCCCCTGATGATCCGGCATTCCATCTTCGGTTATTGGACGAAACGCCGCGAGATTCGCGACTCAGCAATGGACATCATCAATCAGGTAGGACTGGGGCACCGGACAAAGCATCGCCCGTCAGAACTGTCAGGTGGTGAAATGCAGCGCGGCGCGATCGCACGAGCGTTGGTCGGACGTCCCGAGATCCTGCTGGCGGATGAGCCGACTGGAAATCTTGATGCAGGGACCGGCGGCGGCATCATGGAACTGTTGAAGTCGCTGAATCAGAACCAGCAGCTGACGATCATCATGGTTACGCACGACGAAGCCATCGCGGCTCAGGCACACCGCACAGTTCGCCTTGTCGGCGGCCGAATTCAGACGGTCGGGCGCGAAGACGCCGCGTAACGACGCCGTTTCCTTGTGGGGCAGGCTTCCAGCCTGCCTGTCTGGCCTGAGACTTGAAACTCCCGGACCCCGAACGTACCAGTTCACTCACTTAGTCTTGCCGGCAACTTGCGTTACGCTGACGCAGTGGCAAGCTGCTGGAGTTGAGTTGCGGTCGTGTCCGGGAATCTGTCAACGTGCGTTATCAGGGCGATCAGGACTACGAACTACTCACGCCGCTGGAGAGCAGCGGTTCCTGGTCAGCCTTTACCGCAAAGTGCGAGGACGATTCGCTCGTTGAGCTGCGCTTTCTGCGCAGCGAGAGTGTTGAAGGAGCAGACCGGAAGCGGCTCATCCGACGCTGGAAGCTGGTCCGACTGATGCAGCATCCGGGTGTCCGGCGTGTCCTCGAAGTTGTGACCGATCATGAGCCGCCGTTCTGTGTGCTGGAGTCTGTTGCGGCTGAGTCGTGTGCCGTCCTGATTCAGCGGCAGCCGCTGACTCGGCTGCAGATTCTTCGACTTGGTAAGAGACTCGCCGAGACTCTGGCCGAGGCACATCGGCTCGGCATCGTCGCCGGAGTGCTGGCTCCGGCCCTGATGTTTGATCGTTCGGCAGATGACTGGATGCTGGATCTGACGCAGGGTCTCGGAGACATCAGTTCCGGTCATTCCACTGCACCATTGTCGACGTCCGGTGATCTCCATTTCATCGCTCCGGAAGTCGCAGCAGGCGAGATCGCCGAACCGGCGAGCGACGTGTACTCCCTGTGTGCGGTGCTGAGGTACTTCGCGGAATCCATGAACAGCGTATCCCAATCCGACGATCGGCAACTCGCCGCGGTGCTTACGCGCGGACATACAGCAGATCCAGAGCGGAGGCCGTCTCTCGCGGAATTGGTTCGTGAACTGACATTGGCAGAGAAGACAGCCGCCGTGCGACTGGAGTCGCTGGTGGCTCAGACTCTGCTGCCGACGGCAGCCGAGAGAGACTCGCCGGACGGCGGGAACGAAGACGAGCCGCTTACGGAGACGATGACCAGTCAGGCGCGGAGCGATGCAGACACTTCTGCGATCCCGGAAATGCTGGGCCGATTCCGGCTGCACGAACGACTTGGCGAAGGCGCGGTCGGCATGGTGTATCGTGCGACGGATGTGAGCAACAGCGAAATCGTTGCCGTCAAGGTTTTGAACGCACAGCTCGCCCGGAATCCGGTCGTGCTGCGACGATTCTCCAAGGAAGCCCGGATGCTGGCTCAGGCCGGGAATCCGTTCATCGCCAATCTTGTCGATTCGAACACTGATCAGAATCTTCACTTTCTGGCGATTGAATTCGTCGCCGGCGGAACGCTTTCGGGGCTGCTTCGGAATGCCGCCAGGCTCACTGAGCACATTGCCCTTCGACTGATTCTCGACGTCACCCGGGGACTTGCCGTCGCGCACGTGCAGTCGATCATGCATCGCGACATCAAGCCGGATAACATTCTGCTGACGAATGCGGGAGTCGAGTTTGCTGCCGCGAAAGTCGATGCCGGAAAGTCGCCCGCGGACGGCGCTGTACCGCTTATGAAACTGTCCGACTTCGGGCTGGCTCGCGCCGATCAGCAGTCAGATTCGCTGGCCATCACACAGGACGGAGCAATTCTCGGCACACCGTTGTACATGTCGCCCGAGCAATGTCGCGGCAGGCAGGCCGACGCAAGATCTGATGTCTATTCGCTCGGAGCGACGCTGTTTCATATGCTCGCCGGGCGACCGCCGTTTCTGGGCGACAATCACATCGCCGTAATGAATCAGCACTGCCAGGATCCGCTGCCATCACTGCGTCAGTTGTGTCCGGAACTGAGCGATGCCTGTATCACGGTTGTGGAAAAGTGCCTGGCCAAAAATCCCGATGCCCGTTTTGCCGACGCTTCAGCGCTGCAGGCAGATCTTGAAAGGCTGCTGCACGGCGAACCGACCTCAATGCTGCTGCACCCGGCGACACCCTCGTCGAACGGCGGCGAGATCATGGAGTTCCGGTTCATATGCGACCTGTCCGCATCGCCGGCGCAGTTGTGGCCGTATGTCTCGCATACCGACCGGGTGAACCATGCGGTCGGGCTTCCCACCGTGACTTATACCACCCGCACTGACCCGCAGCGAGGAGTCGAACGATTCGCTGAGGTCAAAGTGCTCGGGCAGAAAATGGCGTGGCAGGAGCATCCCTACGAATGGATCGAAGGTCGCCGCCTGAGTGTGTTGCGGGAATTCTCCAGCGGCCCGTTTCTGTGGTTCATGAACATCATCGAGTTGCTGCCGGCGTCCGGCGGTGGTACGCGGCTGACTCAGACTCTGAAGGCCGTTCCCCGAGGCTGGATCGGCCGGATGCTGGCGAAACTGGAACTTGGGCGTCGTTCGCCAAAATCGTTCACCAGGATCTATCATCAGATCGACGGCTTCCTGATGAAACAGACGCGTTCAACCGCATCTGTCGACGCGTTCGGCGCGGGCATCGCGATGACTCCTGCCGCCAGGTCCCGGCTCCGCGAACGGCTGGAGCGGCTCAGCGACCGACAAATCGACCCTGCGGTGATCGAAACGCTTCGGCAGTTTCTGGAACATGCGTCGGATCTTGAGGTCGCCCGCATCCGTCCGCTGATCTTTGCCGAACGATTCGGGCTCAAGCCCAAAGAAGTCATTGATGCCTGTCTGCTCGGGGCGAAAGAAGGCGTGCTGCTGCTGCTGTGGGATATTCTGTGTCCGTCGTGCAGGATTCCTGCCGACGTTCAGGAAACGCTGGCGGCGCTGAAAGATCATGCCTTTTGCGCGTCCTGCGACCTCCGCTACGAAGTCGACTTTGCGAAATCCGTGGAATTGATCTTCCGGGCTCATCCGGAAGTCCGGTCGGCAGAGACTCGAACCTACTGCATCGGAGGCCCGGCGTTTTCATCGCATGTCGTGGCGCAGATCCGACTGGCTCCGGGAGAGCGTTTTGAACTCGAATTGACGCTCAGTGAAGGTTCCTACCGTGTCCGTGGAACGCAGTTGCCGTTTGCGGTCGATGTGCGAGTCTCTGCCGCCACGGGCGTGAGCCGGTTTGAACTTCCCCTGTTGAGGCCTCCGCTGCCGAATTCCGTCCCCGTGCTGCGGCAGGGTTCACAAGTGCTGACTCTGTACAACAACACGGTCCGTGAACTGGAGGTCCGGGTGGAACGAACGGCCGGACGCCTGATGGCCATTACCGCGGCGGCCGCAGCGTCCATCCCGTTGTTCCGCGAGATGTTTCCGCAGGAAGTCCTCGCACCCGGGCAGATCGTCTCGGTCGCCAACTTAACGCTGCTGCTGGCCGAACTCTGCGGCGCAGATCGGCTATACCGGGAACTCGGCGACGGCCCGGCCTTCGGTAAGATCCGCACAAGTCTGTTGAGAATGGAAGAAGCCGTCCGTGCGTCGGGCGGCGCAGTGGTTCGATTTGCCGGCGAAGGCATCGTGGCAACCTTCGGCGATGCCGCATCCGCTCTGACTGCCGCGGTTTTGCTGCTGCAGACCTCCGATCCGGAGGAACCACCCAGGCGGCTCGCGATGCATCGAGGTCCTGCCCTGGTCACGACGCTGAACGACCGGTTGGACTACTTCGGCGAGACCATTCGGTTGACCCGACAGCTGCTGGAGGCATCTCAGCCCGGCGAACTGCTGCTGACGGCATCGACGATGTCCCGGAGCGAACTTGCAGGGACGCTGCACGACGAGGCGGTGACTTGCGAAACGGCCGGATTCACGCTTCCTGAATCTGCAGCGATCCTGCTGCGATGCCGTCGCAGGGACGAAAATCGGCAGCCACCAGGTTGATGTTTCACAGTTCAACGCGCAACAGGAACAATGCCATGCGTGGCCCTGGTTCAAAACCCAGCCTGCTGTTTCAACTCGTCATTCCGGCAACCGCGATTTTTATCGTGACGATCCTGTCACTGATCGCTGTCGTCTTCAGCGACCAGCGGGCTCCCGTCGCGCAGTTCCTGAACAGATACGGAAATACCCTGCTGCTGTCAGAGTTCATCGGGGTGCTCTTCCTGGGCCTGCTGGCGATGCTCATGGACCGACGACAGTCACAAAGAAAACGACCGACTGAGAATCTGCCTGAGGGCCGGAGTGATTCTGAGATCAGTTCGTCGTGAAGTTGTCAGCGCAAGAAAAAGCCGGAGGATGAACCCCGGCTTCGAATCTCAGAATTGCGCCTCAGCAGGGCGTTGAATTCAATTGGCCCGGCAGGCAGGCCCGGCTCAGTTCATCGGAACAGCGACATCGTCGGAACGCTCGGACTTATTGCCGAAGTTGCACAACTCTTCGCGCACTATGTTCATCGTCTTCGGAGCTTCGATGCCGATCCGCACAGAATTGGGTCCGATCCGGACGATTGTGATCGCAACGTCGTCACCAATCAGGATTCGCTCACTCGTCTTCCTGGATAATACCAACATGATTCTCTCCCTGTGTTTCGTTCTCGGCCGTCCATGCACCGTCCGGGCTGACCACGCGCGTGATTCAAACGCCCTTATCTGCCGCCCCCCGCTCCGATTCGGCAGATTCTGCCTGACATCAGTTTGACTGCGACGTCAGAACGATAACGCTCGGCATATTCACTGCCAACCTCAAATTGCACAAATACATCGCTGCTTAACAATTGGGCAGTCCTCACGCTGCTCAAAAAATAAGCACGCCGCGACTGGGCGGTCTGCCATGCTGGCAGTGACTCGTGGCTTCCCTTGTCTTTTGCAGGCGCGCCCGTTGAAATCCCATGATTCAACCCATTGACGGCCAGGCAACGACGACAGGAAACCTCCACATGATCCGGATCGGAATCATCGGCATCGGCTTCATGGGTTACACGCATTTCGAGGGGGCTCGTGATCTGACCGGCGGTCGAATCACGGCGATCGCGACGCGGGATGCGAAGAAACGGGCCGGGGACTGGACATCGATCCAGGGCAACTTCGGACCTCCTGGCGGTCATGTCGATGTCTCCGGATTAAAGTGTTGTTCCGACTATCATGAGCTGCTTGCCGATCCCGAGATTGACCTGGTGGACGTCTGCCTGCCGACGGACAAACATTTCCATGTCGTGATGGAGTCACTCAAAGCCGGCAAACCCACGCTGGTTGAAAAACCGATCTCGGTCGAGCTGTCTCAGGCTCAGCAGATGGTGGCTGCAGCGCAAGCAGCAGATGTGCCCCTGCTCGTCGCACATGTGTTGCCGTTTTTTCCCGAGTTTCGGTTCGCCGCGGAAGCCATTCAGGACGGTCGCTTCGGGCGACTCCGGGCGGCTCATTTCAAGCGGGTGATCTGCCAGCCGGAATGGTCCGGCGGCATGTCTGATTTTCGCAAACTCGGGGGCTGGGGCATCGACCTGCACATTCACGACAATCACTTCATCGCTCATGCCTGCGGGCGTCCCGACGGTGTGTTCTCCCGCGGTCTGCTGCAGGACGGATTCGTCAACCACGTCCATACGTCGTATGTGTATAACAACGGGCCGGCTGTGAGTTGTGTGAGCGGTGGCATCGCCGCAAAAGGGTTGCAGTTCGCTCACGGGTATGAGCTTTACTTTGAGAACGCCACGGTACTGTTCGACGCCGGAACGCTGGCTGGCGAATGGTCCGTCAGCCGTCCGCTGAGCGTGATTACAAACGACGGCAAGCTGACTCATCCGGAACTGGCCGGGAGCGGCAAGTGGTGCGGAGCCTTCACGGATGAGCTGCAGCTGGCCGTCGACACAATCACCGGGAAACAGTCCGCCGGCCCGTTGTCGGGAGACACAGCCCTCGCCGCGCTGCAGCTGTGCTGGGCTGAAGCCGCCAGCATTGAATCGGGTGCAGTCGTGCCGATGTAAGAGGTAAGAGGTAGTGTAAGTGTTTCGCTGCGGAGCAGCGGAGGCGGATAGCCTCGGGTGAAACCCGAGGAACCGGAATTCCCAGGGATTCTTAGCTCCGGAGGAGCGACAGGACTCGCATGTGGTGGTCTCTTGGGCAGCCGGGAATCTCTGTCGCCCCTGTCGGGGCTGTAAATTTCGTTTCTACCATTGTCCTGCGGTTGACACCGCAGGCTACCTTCCGCGGCTGCTCCGCAGCCAATCGCCCGCAGATCTACAGATACCAGCATTCAGCGGATGCATCCTGGCGCTGCGGCGGTATGAACCCCCGAGGTGAACTCGGGGGCGTGCAGGCTCATGAGTATTCCGACCGAAACGTTTGACTCCGCATTCAAGCGCCGACTGCGGTCGGCTGTGCTGAAGTGGTACGACAAGCATGGACGGAAACTGCCATGGCGGAATTCGGCGGACCCGTATCGAGTCTGGCTGAGTGAGATCATGCTGCAGCAAACGACGGTCGCTGCGGTGGTGCCGTATTTCGAGCGGTTCATCGCCAGATTTCCGGACGTGCAGAGCCTCGCGACGGAGGATGTCGATGATGTCCTGCGGCTTTGGGAAGGACTTGGTTACTACAGCCGCGCGAGGAATCTGCACAAGGCGGCGGGTGTCATCGTCAATGAGCACGGCGGCAAGTTTCCGTCTGATGTCGCCGTGCTGCAGACTCTTCCGGGCATTGGTCGCTACACGGCAGCAGCGATTGCTTCGTTCGCTTTCAACCGGCCGGCGGCGATTGTCGAGGCGAATACGGAACGACTCTATGCCCGACTCATCGCACTGCACGACGATGTCCGCTCGACGCAGAGTCAGAAGACCCTGTGGAAGTTCGCCAACGGAATTGTGTCGAGCAACCGCAGCGGTGACTTCAATCAGGCACTCATGGACATCGGCTCTCAGATCTGCCGATCGGTCGCACCGGACTGCCCGAAATGCCCGCTCGTTTCCTGCTGTCAGGCGCTTAAACTCGGGCTCCAGAATGTGGTACCCGTCAGAAAGGCCCGGACGCCGATCACGGCCGTGACTGAAGTCTGCATCGTGATCCGTCGTGGAAACAAGCTTCTCCTTCGCCGCCGTACTGAGGCGGAGCGCTGGGCCGGGATGTGGGATTTTTTGCGATTCGAAATCGATGACTCTGAATCCCTGCCATCGACGGTGATTGATCGGATCAGAGAGCAAACCGGGTTGTCCGCTGTCTCGGTTGCGGATTCGACGGAATTCACCTACTCAGTCACCCGATATCGAGTCCTCCTGAAGTGCTTTTTTTGTGAAGCACTTTCGGCAATCATGAAACGGAAATCCGGACAGCAGTGGTTCAAGCCCTCCGAGTTGGCGGACTTGCCACTGTCGATAACCGGTCGAAAGGTCGCCGACTGGGTAAGACTGCGGAATCCCGAGATCTGACGGCTCTTGCGTGTTTTCTTCGTTTAATGCCCAGCCGGAGGCAGCGGATCATTGCCAATCCTGCAAATCCGGATGCCGGCACGCTCTGGCGAGGCGTGAAATGGGGTCCGTCATCGACATCCCTATCGCCTGCGATGCGCAAAAACTCCGTGAAGACGCTGCCGGCGCGAGTTTTTCGCAGACAAAAACTGCACTTCGTCGAATTACCGCCTGGTAGGAACTCTCCACCGAACCTTCCCCCGACGCCTCCCGTCTGAAAGTAACGAATGTTGGAAACACTCACATCAAAACGACTGCACGATCGTGCTGAGGCACCGCGACTGTCGTCGATTCTTCGCTCCTGGACTAAGTCCGTGACGCGGCCGTCAGGGCGTCTTTGGACCATTGTACAAATGTATTCGGCCAGTCTCCGGAGTGTGCTTATCTGCCTGGCCATGAGTTCTCCGACGCTCGAGGCTCAGCTCAAAGGTAAGATCGCCGACAAACCCCTGGCCGTCGGCTACGCCCGCGACATCGGCCCGGCGCAGGTCATGGACTACGCAAAGCGGCTGACCGAACGGCTGGAGATCGGGGCATCGATGCGGGAGCAACTCAACTCCGAACAGATGCTGGAACAGAGCGAAAGAAGTTTCCCGAAGGTCGAGCACCCACTTTACGGTTTCGCCATTTATATGGTGACCGGCCTGATTCCTTCGTTCGAGACGGTCTCGTTTCAGCAGGTCGTTGATGAAGCAGATGCCCGACGACTTGTGAACGGCCGTAAGCAGCAGTGGGGTGACAATGGCTCGTTCGAAGATCTCGGTAACGGATGTTTCAGGGTTACCTACAAAAACTCATACTCGTTCGACTTGCCCCCGGGGACCGACGAGACCGTGTACACATCGCAGAACAATCAGAATATCGGAAGCGGCTGGAAGCTGCAGTACAAGGTCGTCGAGAAAGACGGCAAGAAAATCGTGGAGCAGACGCAGGAAATGACGCAGCTCCTTCGGTTCCATGACAACATGCTCTATGAAGGCGGCTTCGAAGAACTCTTCACGATGGAACTGCCGTCGGCGGATTCCGTCACCAGCGGAGTCGACGGCGCAACGGATCTCGGATTTGATGCCTACCTCGACCGGATTCCGCTGGGCATCCGGACGCTGGGCTGGAATATGCTGACGGCCGCTGTCGGGTCGCAGCTCCAGCAGCGGGATGACGAGCCCGAAAGCAGCTACGCGATGCGGAGATCGTCGGGCGACGTGGGACTGGCATTGACGAAAACTGTGCTGTTCGACGTCGATCACTCGGAAGGCTGGCTGACGTTCGCGTCGGAGGAGGAACCGTCGCTGCGGGGCGAGCTGCGCATCCGAGCTCGGAACAACAGTCAGCTCACAAAACAGTTACTCGAAGCCGGCGGCTATCAGCCGATGGTGGGATATCCCATCTCGCACACGCCAGGCACAAACGGCAAACACACG
>JANNGQ010000066.1:0-3370 GCA_031403975.1 Planctomycetota bacterium | reverse complement strand
GGCATTGAAGACGAACTGATCTTCAAGAATCTCAGTCTCCGTCCGCGGACACCTCGACCCGGAACAACGCGCTCGACTCGAGCGCTGCGGAAAAACCCTTCATGCCCTTCTCGACGATGAAAGCAGTCACCCCGCGGGCACCGAGCTCGGGCTCGGTCTTCGCGTAGACCACCATCGTGTCGGCGTCCGGGCCGTTCGTGATCCACATCTTCGTGCCGTTGAGCAGGTAGAAGCCGCCCTTGTCTTCGGCCTTGAGCTTCATGCTCAGCACGTCGGAGCCGGCGCCGGGCTCGCTCATCGCCAGCGCGCCGACATGCTCACCACTGATCAGTTTGGCTGCCCCTGTGTCCACGAAAACAGTTGTTCAGCGGGACGAAACTCGGGATACTCTTCATGGGTCGTCAATTCCCGTTCCAGAACGGAAGAGAGCCTTGGCAGACGAAAAACAGAACGAGAAGGACTCGAAGTCCAGCCGAGTGCAGCAACTTGGAGATTTTGAGCTCAAGAAAAAGCTCGGTAAGGGCGGGATGGGCGAAGTCTACCTTGCGAGACAGATCAGTCTGGACCGTATGGTCGCTCTGAAGACACTGTCAAAGGAACTGTCCAGGAAGGAAGACTTCGTCGCACGGTTCGAGCGTGAAGCGAAGTCGATGGCGAAGATCGACCATCCCAACGTGGTGAAGATTTACGCTGTTGATTCCTACAAGGGGATCCACTTTGCCGCGATCGAATTCATCGATGGCCAGAGCGTCCAGAAGTGGCTGAATCATCTCGGCAAGTTTTCCATCCCGGACGCAGTCCATCTGACACTGGTCTGTGCGGAAGCGCTGAAGCACGCACACGTGCAGAACATGGTGCATCGTGACATCAAGCCGGACAACATCCTGATCACGAAAAAAGGCATTATCAAGGTTGCCGACTTCGGGCTCGCAAAGGCGATGGATGAAGATGTCTCGATGACCCAGAGCGGCACAGGACTCGGTACGCCGCTGTACATGGCTCCCGAGCAGGCTCGCAACGCCAAACACGTCGATACGCGCAGCGACATCTATGCATTGGGAGCGACACTGTACCACATGATCACCGGCCAGCTGCCGTTCGGAGGCAGTACGGCGCTGGAACTGATCATGGCCAAGGAAAAAGGATCCTATCCTCACGCCCGCAGCATTCGTTCTGAGATTCCGGAACGGCTGGATCTGATCATTGACAAGATGATGGCTAGAGATCCGAACCATCGGTACAAGACGTGTGACGACGTCGCTAAGGATCTGATCGCACTGGGGCTGCACGGCGAGACGCTGAGTTTCATCGAAGGCGCAGAACCTGTCGGTCCGGGCCGAGGCGGGGCTTCATCGATACCCGGGCTCGGGGGAAGTCAGCAAGTTCGCAAGACGGTCGCATTCGGTGCTGGTACCGCAGGAGACACGGCTCCCGGCTCGACCCGAATCTGGTACGTTCAATTTGACGACGCGAGGGGCAAGACGATCGTCGAGAAACACTCAACCGGTCGCATCCTGAAGATGCTGGCCGCTGGTCAGCTGACGGCCAAGGCCCGGACGAAAGCATCGGCGGACGGGGCGTACTATCCGCTCGCGCAGTTTCCGGAGTTCACCAATGCCGTCGAAGACAGCCTCGCCCGTAAAGGCGCGGCGATTCGCAAAGAGGACATGCAGAGCCTCTACAAGAAGGTCGACAAAGAACAGAGACTGTTTTATCTGAAACGAAAACTGAAGGATCTTTTCCGCAATCTGATCGGCTTCAGTTCGCTGATTCTCCTGCTGGCCGGGATTTCCGTTGTCGCCTGGCTCATCTGGCAGTTCGGCAGTACGTTGCCCGGCGTTGCCGCGGACATGCTGGGACTCAGTCCTGAACAATCACAACAATCTGCACCTGGCACCGGTTCCGGGGGAATACCGCGGGAAGATGGCGTGACAGCGCCGTCGGCGAATGACGCGAACGCCAGTCCTCCGCCCGCTGGCGGCAGTTTGAATTAGATGAACAGCGCCACTTTGTGTCACAAGTTCTTCTTCGGCAATTGTTTACGGCATACACAAAGTCCCTTCTCCCCTGATTCGGGGGAGAAGGTGGCCGGCAGGCCGGATGAGGGGGCGTTGAGGGTTCCCGTGTGAGCCACGGCGTCTCACAGGATGAGACAGATATGCGACCATGGAAGCTGCGCGTCTGCGTTCACCGGGCGACGATTGCTGCAACGGGATCACTGTGTGCCGTCTGGTTTGCCGGGCAGATCCTGAAAGACCGGACCTGGCTTACGGGGCTGATGTTTTACGTTCCCACACCGCTGCTGGCCGGTTGGCTGCTGCTGCTCGGGATTTCAATCCTGCGTCGAACGCCGCACTCCAAACTCTGGGCAGCACTGCTGGCGTTTCCGCTCGTGTTTCTCTTGTGCGCCGAAAACCACTGGCGGCGAGTCTCGACACCGCCGACAGGCGTAACGACGCTCCGGCTTGTTCATTGGAATCTCTGCCGGACGGCCATGGGCTGGGATGCACAGCGAACAGTGATCGAATCACTGCAGCCTGACATCATCGTATTGTCAGAAACCACGGCCGACGTCGCGGAGGCTGATTTTCCGGGATTCGACATTCTGCGGATGCAGGGAATGCTGATCGCTGCCCGAGGCCGCTTGACGGCGTCCCGTTCACTTGTTCGCGGCCGGGTCCTGGAAGCGTTTCAGATTCGCTGCGAACTGTCGACGGGGCCGCTCGATGTCATGATCGCCGACATGACCTCCAACCTGAACGTGCATCGGGACGTTTATCTTCAGCCTCTGCTGAAAGTGATGCGAGACCTGCAGCCGGATCTGGTTGTCGGTGACTTCAACGCACCGCGCCGGTCTCTGGCGTTCAGCTCGCTGCCGAATGGTTTCCGACATGCCTATGATGCCGCCGGTTCGGGCTGGTCCTATACCTGGCCGGTTCCTGTACCGTTTCTGGCGATCGATCAGTGCATCCTGGGTTCTGGTGTGATCCCTGCGGCATATCAGCTCCGATCGACGCTGCTCAGTGACCATCGGATTCAGATTCTGGATTTTCAACCATGAGCTCTCGGTGTTGTCTGTTTCTGGCGGCGGTGTCCGGATTTCTGGCTGTTGCGCTGGGAGCCTTCGCGGCCCACGGGCTCAAGGAATCGGGATTCCTGGAACGGAAGTACGCCGGAACCGCGGACATAGACGTCGCCGGACATAAGATTCCGGCGAGCTACAAGTACCTGCAGGTTTTCGAGACCGCCGTCGAGTCTCACATGACCCATGCGCTGGCGCTTGCGGTGGTCGGTGTGTTCATGCTGAGGCAGCGAACGGCACAGGACGGCGTGCCGGTTGCGAGATCGATGAGCTTCCGCGCCGATGACG
>JANNGQ010000065.1:0-2330 GCA_031403975.1 Planctomycetota bacterium | reverse complement strand
GACGGTTTGACGCCTGACCTCTGCACCGCGGATCACGGCACTCGCGATCAGAATGGTCGTTCCCAGAAGCAGGGCGGCGACGCTGGAGGCCAGTGCCGCTGTCAGTCGATTGCGACGCGACCAGCGAATCACAATGCCGATGATCCCAACCCGTCGAGCATGAATCGGACGATCCTCCAGGAAGCGAAGTAAGTCGTCGCGGAGATCCGCTGCACGGCGATACCGCGAATGAACGTCCCGCGACATTGATTTCTGGCAAATGGTCTGCAGATCACGGGGAATTCCCCCACGCAGTGCACTCGGACACGGTGGGTCCAGACTTGCGATCTGATGCAGGATCTGCGCCGTGCTGCCGCGAAATGGTCGCTCTCCGGTCAGCAGTTCATACAGAATCACTCCCAGAGCGTACACGTCGACTCGATGATCCTGACTTTTTCGGCTTCCGGTCGCCTGCTCCGGTGCCATGTAAGCGGGAGTGCCTATGAGTTCTCCGGTCCGTGTTGCCGCAGCATCTGCATCCACCAGTAACGCCGTTCCGAAATCGGCAATCAGCGGCTGCCCGGATTGGTTCAGCAGAATGTTGCCGGGCTTTACGTCGCGGTGAATCACTCCCTGCTGATGGGCGTGTTCAAGTGCGTCGGCAACAGACGCAATCAGCCGGGCTGACTCCTGGAAATCGGGAGTCCGATTCTTCAGAGTGTGCTCCAACGAATCACCCTCGACCAGTTGACTTACCAGAAAGAAGGTCCCGTCCGACCTGCCTGCGTCCAGGATTCGCACAATCCCCGGATGATCGAGTACTGCCATTCCCCGGGCCTCCCGAAGAAATCGCTCTTCGTCCCGGGCTGTCGCGAACACACCCTCCCTCGGCACCTTGACGGCGACCTCCCGGTTGAGCTCCGGGTCTCGTGCGCGATAGACCGTGCCGAAGCCACCGGCTCCCAGTCGACCGAGCAGGCGAAAGCGTCCGACGAATTTCCGGGAAGGCGGCGGCTCAGCATTGTCGGCGATCTGTCCGGCGTCTTGCGCCAATGCGTCCGGTGATTCCTGACACTTGGCAACGGCTCGATCCAGCCAGAGGTTAAAAGACTCCAGCTGCGACGTTGTGGCTGACAGCAGAAGCGGAAAGTCCTTCAGATACCGCGTGACCGAAATCGCGTCACCGAGTCGGAGTCGATACTGGGCATCAATGCACAACAGTTCGATCATCAGATTCGTCCGGAGTCCGTCCGTCACGAGTTCGAGGTAGTCGGTCGGGTCGGGATTCAGCCCATCGCGGCAACGAGCCTCAAACTCGTCGGCAATCTCGTCAATCCTGTCGGCCGCTGCGAAGTCAGCGAAGTCTTGAATAGCGGACATTCTCGTGGCAATTCCCGATGGAGATCAAACAACATCGATTGCGGAGGTTGACGAGTGATCGCGATCAGACGGTCTCCGATGCTGTGGCCACGCTGAATCGGAATTCTCCTGCAGACTCTCTGCCGCCAGTTTCTGCCACCGCCACCGCAGCATTGACACTTTTCTCTCCACAGTCCTTTCAACACAACTCATGTGTTCGGCGATTTCGCGATTGGAAAACCCAGCCAGATACATCTCGGCAAAGGGTCTCAGTGTCACCGGCAACCCCAGCACATGAATCTCATAGCACTCCTTCAGCATTGCCTGCTGCAGCGGCTCGTTTTCACGCTGACCAGACAGCAGACAGTCCAGCGACCGGCGAATGGTTTCGGTTCCACCCCGCCGCTTGGTTCCGGATGCGCGGATTTCATTGAGTACGCGGCAAGCTACGATATGGGACAACAGGGCCAGTAACTGATGGCGGTTGTTCAATTCGGGAACTCGCCCCTGCCGGAAACACCGGAACAAATCCATAAAGGCGCGCTGGGCAACATCTTCGGCATCATTCAGATGGCAGGGTGCCCGATGCAGCCTTTGCCTCGCAAGTCCGACAACTTGCGGCCTGTATCGCTGATGCAGCTTCTCAAAGGCCAATTCGTCACCGTGACCTGCCTGGACAATCCAATGGCTCACTGAACCGGCAGTGACTGACATTCTGCCTTCCTTCGAAAGTTACGGATTCCGAGAACGCGGCGGTGTCCTCGCAGGCTGGTCCGCCGACGGTCGGCGAGGCCGGACGCCCAGCTCGTCGGCAGTTTTTGAACTGAAGGAAGCGGGGTACCCGAAAGTCTCCGCGGCCCCGTCAAAATCGTCTTGCGAAACGAGCGATTCAGGGACGAGTGCAGAGTATCAGCGACTGGAAGCCGAGGCGAGGAGGGAATCCCAAAACGGCAGTTGTGACAGAAGCGTCGCACACCAGGAAAACGAGGCCT
>JANNGQ010000064.1:0-5989 GCA_031403975.1 Planctomycetota bacterium | reverse complement strand
CACCGTCCTCAGGCACACGCAGCGTGACAGCTCCGCATTGACTGGTGATCAACACGGAAGAATCTGCATAGATTCCCGTCAGATGGATGAGTGAATCTTCGTCGCCGGAGCTCACCGCGACGGTTTTCGGACGCAGTACCCGGGCAAATTCGGCGGTGTTGGAATTCCGACTTCCATGATGCGGACTGACCACAAACTGACATTGAGGAAATCCCGCAAGCAGTTCCTGCTGACCATTGCCTTCAAGATCGCCCGGCAGACAGATGCGGACGTCCCGATATGTCACGACTGCCGTCAGACTGGCCTCGTTGTCGGAACGGCCCGCCGTAGTCTCCGGCTGAGCCTTCAGGAATTCAATCCGGCATTCGCCGACGGACATTTGATCGCCGTTCATGGCTAGTTTGACGGGAATTCGCAGCTTCTTAATCTTGCCGAGGACCTGCTGAACTTCCCGATCGTCCGACCGCACGAACTCGGTCGTCATCATGATCTGACCTACCGGCATTCGCTGCAGCAGGCCGGGAATCGCGTTGTAGTGATCCGCGTCGGCGTGGGAGATGACGAGCGCATCAATCATCCGGTGACCCCTGAACCAGAGAAAGCGACTGATCAGATCAGCCGTCCGAGTTCCGCGATTCATCGCTCCGGCGTCGAACAGCAGAACGCGGTCGTCCGGTGTTTCCACAACTACGGCGTTGCCATGCCCGACGCTCAGCACCGTACACGTTAGTCCCTGGCAGTCCGGAGTTTGACACACCATCCAGAACTGAACTGTGACCAGAGTCAGCAGTGTCAATCGCAACGACTGCCGCACGGCGCAACGTGATACCATCGCCGAACTCAGGAGCAGCAGATAGTACGTCGGCAGAAACCATCCGGGAAGATCCGGGATCGAGACGAATCCAAAGGGCCAGTCGGCTGACACAACGACCGCACTATTGAGTGCGGACAGCATCCAATCAAACGGATAGCGAAGCACCCACGCAGCCGGAGGCAGTGCCAGCCCGAATGCCACGAACAGATAGCCGGAAATCAATGTGGCCGTCGTGAACGGAATCAACAGAATGTTGATTGCCAGTCCGGTCAGCGACACAAGATGAAACTGCGTTGCCACGAGCGGAGCGGCGAGCAAAGTCACGGCCAGCATCTGGCGATAGCTGAGCCGCAGCTTTCCCCGCAGCCACACGAGACCATCCCGCAGCCGGTCGTGCCACGTCGGTGCATCCAGAGGTGCCGGGCGATCCACGGGCACCGGGGTCCTTTCTGAAACCCAGCCTAGCGCTCCGACCGCCAGAAAGGACAGCCAGGCTCCGACATCAAACGCAATCGAAGGATCGAACAGAATCAGAATCAGCGTTGTGGCTCCGATCAGTGATCCCATTTTGAGATCACGGCACAGCACCTGGCCCGCGATGTGCAGCAGAATGAAAACGGTGGCTCGCATCACCGACGGTCTCAGGTCGGTGAGGAATGTGTAAAACACGCAGACCAGTCCCGCCAGTAGCAATGCCTGCGTTCGGCGGATCAGCAGCAGGTTCAGAATGCGGACCAGAAAGACGTACAGGATACCGACATGCAGGCCAGAAATTGCCAGCAGATGGATCGTGCCGCTGGAGACGTAGGCACGCTCCAGTTCCGCACTCATATGGCCGCGATTGCCGAGCAGCAATGCTTCTGCAGTCGCTTGATTATGTGGTGGTTCACTGGATGTTTGTTCGTCGGTGGTGTTTGCCAGCAGCAAAGCTTCCGCAGCCCAGAGGTTGCGTGGCGACAAATGCGACTTCAACAATGCCACAATCTCTTGCCGACAGCCTGTCATCCACAGACCCGGATGCCAAGGTGAAACAGGCTCGATCACTCTTGCAGCGGCCGGATGCTTCAGAAACACCATCGCCGAGATCCCGTTGCGCCTCAGATGCCGGGCATAATCGAACTCGCCGGGATTCAGCGGCGGGCTGACGAGCTCAATTCGTCCGGTCAGTTCGACGCGATCGCCCCAGTTCAGCAGGGATGTCGCATCACCTCCGATCATGACCCGACATGTCCCATGCACCGACAACTTTCGGTCGCCATAAGTCAGATACCTGGCATTCACCAGGCAAAGTGTTTGTTGCTGAGCCGGATTGGACGTTCGCAACCCATCGCCCACCGTGTCCAGGGCAGGAATGTTGGCAACATCAGCGATCAATCGGACCGCGGTGTCGGCACGAATCCGGCCTTCCTTAACCAACAACCCGACGTCTTGTCCTTCAGTGACGCCGTTGCGGACGGTCCACAGCGATGCGCCCAGCCCGATCATGGCCAGCATCAGACTGAGTGTCTCGATTCGAAAATGTTGCCGGCGGCGGCACAGGCAGGACGTCAGCAATAAAGCGGCGGTCAACGGAATAGAATACGCAGACATCGACTCCGATGCGTCACTTAGCCAGATTCCTGCGACAACCAGCATGGCGGTGGTGAGGGAGCGGGGAACGATCAGCGATGCGGCAGCAGAAGCCCGCGTCCAGCGGTCCGACGGTTGTCGCCGATCTGCATTCACAGTTCGCGCCGGCGGTTTTCGAGTATCGGCTGGAGTTCATCGACGAAATCATGCACGTCCTGAAACTCCCGATAGACCGAAGCGAACCGCACGAAGGCCACTTTGTCCAGTTCGCGCAGTGCATCGAATACCAGCTCACCGATTCTCCGGGACGGCACTTCGCGTTCGCCGTCTTCGTACAGCGTGGCCTCCACATCGCCGACGAGCAGGTCAATCTGCTCGGGACTGATGGGTCGTTTGTAACAGGCTTTCTCGACGCCTGAACGGATCTTTTCGCGGTCGAACGGAACCCGCGTCCCATCTTTCTTGATCACTCGGATCGGCGATTCTTCGATCTTTTCGTAAGTCGTGAACCTCCGCTCGCAGCTCAGGCATTCGCGGCGTCGCCGGATCGAAAAATCCTGGCTGTTGCGTGAGTCGATGACTTTGGTTTCGTCGTGTTTGCAGAAAGGACAGCGCACAAGCCCGGCCTCAGTAGAGAGTCTGCTGCCCGATCGCAGCGACGACCGGCGTGGCGGGATTGTATGCAGACCGTCGTGCAGACGTCCAAGCGGCGGAGTGTCCTGAAAGCATAGTTGCCTCAGAACGACTGAGGTCCCGAATCCGGCAACGCCGGCGGAAATGCCGGCGGGAAGTCCGGACGCGATCTATCGGCCGGACGCTGTTGATTGAATGGAAACTGCGGCGAATTCTTCGGATTGGATACAGTCTGAGACGAAATGAAGCCCGTCGTATCGGACGAATCGCGCATGGACGCCAGGCTTTGCACGATCGTCACCACCGCCAGTGCCAGCGAGCACACACTCAGAGCGGCAACCTGCAGGTTGAACTTGCGGCTGGCACCAGGAGTCGTCCGACGGCGGAACATCTCGCGAGAAATTGATGGCCAGAAGGAAAATCCCGCAGGTTCGTGCAGCGAGCCCGCTGACGACGTGCCCCGCAGAGACAGCAAAGCGCGCATCGCACTGGTCATCCCGGAGTGATACACGCGGCATTCGGCACAGTGTGCCATGTGGCTGGTCAGTTGCTGCTCTTCGTCCGTCCGCAAGTCGTCGCCGACGTCCAGATGAATCAGGTGTCTTGCATCTGCGCAGTTCATCACATCACCCCATCAGCACAAGTCGAACAGAAACACATTCAATACTCATCCCGCGAAAGCCTGGTCTTCTCGGCCCGTCGCTCCCTTCGCTCCCAGGCTTCGCGAAACATCTTGCGAGCTTCCGCCAGGCGCCAGCGAATCGTCGCTTCACTGCGATCCGTGACCGCCGCCACATCCGATGTGCAGAAACCTTCGAGGTCTCGCAGGATAAGCACCGTGCGATAAGCTTCCGGAATCTCGACCAGCACCGCCTGAACCTCCTGAGTCAGATCCAGGTTCTTCCGGGGATCCGCCACCGCGGGGTCCGGAGTCCGGTCTTCGCCAGCGTCCGTGAACAACGCCCATCGGCCCCGCCTGCGCACTTTTCGCAGGTGATCGTACGTCAGGTTCACTGCCAATCGAAACAGCCACGGGCCGAATCGCCGGGACGGATCAAACTGCTCCATCCGTTCCCAGGCACGCAGGAATGACTCCTGGACCAGGTCCGTTGCAAATTCCGGATCTGGCACAAATCTCCGGATGACTTTCAGTACCCGCCGTTCGTACCGCTGAACCAGTTCGCCGAATGCTGCATGATCCCCGTTGCGGGCCGCATGAACCAGACGTACCTCGCTCGCCGACGGCACTTCACCGCTGTCCGGCGAATCCGCTGCGTCAAGCGACTGGTCTTCCGCGTCCGATTCGGACATTCTGAGCATCTCAAAGCCCCTTCGTGCGTGGTGTACGCAGCCCGGGCCGGTCCTGTTGGCAGGAAGTTGGAAATCGGGAAATCGACTTTCTGTTCGCTGCCTACTGTAAACCAGCGGCTCCCGCGACGGGAATCCCAACGCGGAGCGTCACCCGATGTCAGGTTTCCTTGCAGGACGGGTCTGGCGCAGCGTCAAGCCCTCGTTGAGGGGTTGCAGCCTGAAGTGCAGGCGAAGGAAACGGAATGCTTGTCTTGGCTTGCGCTTTTTGAAGGTGCGCAGTTTCTCAGAGCTGAAGGCTCGACAGGTTGTAGTTGGCTTTGTGGGGCAGGCTTTCAGCCTGCCGTGCGTTGAGGAGTGACCTTTGTTTTCGGATTGACGAGGCAGGCTAAAAGCCTGCCCCTATGCCCTACTCCAAGAGCTCCAGAATCGCTTTCGCGATCGACCGGTCCTGAAACCGTGCGCCCAGCTGGCTGACAATTCTGGCCGACGCATGAGACGCCAGTCGACCGGCCTGTTTCCAGCTCATGCCATTAGTGATGCCGAACAGAAGTGCACCGGCATACATGTCGCCGGCTCCGGTCGTGTCGATCGCACGAACGGGTACACCTTCGATCGGAATTGCGGCCCCTTCGTGCATCAGCAGCGAGCCGTCAGCACCCAGAGTCATTGCGACATTTTCGGCGTGTCGATGCAGTTCCGCCGCGCACTCGATGGCATCGGTCTTCCCGGTGAGACTCTGCGCTTCCAACTCGTTGCAGAAGAACAGGTCGACTGGACCCTCGACAAGAGCCCAGATTTCATCGCGGCACATGTTGCAGAGGAACGGATCGGACGCGGTGAAGGCCACTTTGTTACCGGCCCGTTTTGCAGTGTCCATGGCCTTGTAAGCCGCTGCACGAGTCACGGGGTTGGTCAGCAGATAACCCTCGACATAGACATATTCCGCCCGTCGGATCTCTGCGTCGTCGATGTCGCCTTCGCTCAAAGTGCCCGAGACCGCCAGATTCGTCAGCATCGTTCGCTGAGCATCTTCCGATATCAGAATGGCACAGGTTCCGGTCTGGCCGGATGCGGCCTGAGCCACTTCGATGGTCACGCCTGCCGTTCGCATGTCGCGCAGGAAGAATTCACCGACTTCATCTCTGGCAACCTTGCCCGCATAGGCTGCTTTGCCTCCAAAATCCGCGACTCCCATGATCGTGTTTGCTGCCGATCCCCCGGCACAGCGATTGAGCGAAATCCCGGTCAGCCGAGCCAGTACGGCCTGCTGCTGAGCATCATCAACCAGCGTCATGATGCCTCTGTCGAAACCTGTTTCTGCCAGCAGGCTGTCGGACACTCGGGCCTGAATATCGACGAGGGCATTGCCCACACCAAAGACGTTGTAGTGCATTCTGGAAAGACGTTTTCAAAAAGACGAAGGCGGGAAAGCGGTCAAGCCGTGGAGGTGTACCTGGGTACTGATGGAGTGGCAAGCGGCGGGCAGCATTTCTCACTGAGTTGATTCGCCGGTGGACCGACTGCCTCGAAGCGAACGAACTCCGGGCATTGATCGAGTGTCAAATGCAGAGACGCCGTGATTTACTGTTGTCTCCCGGCGTGCCGGGACTCCGTCGGCCGGGATCCGAGTCTTACGAATGAATCACCAGCGATTGTCGGCTC
>JANNGQ010000063.1:0-4969 GCA_031403975.1 Planctomycetota bacterium | reverse complement strand
CTGAGACTGCAGGGATTGCTGCAGCTGCTGGAGTTGCTGTCTCAATTGGAGCCAGGGCTGCCTCAAACCGCGGAATTGCGTTCGAGGACGATTGAGGAATTCAAAGTTCTGAGGGAGAAGGCACTCGCCACGACTCGCGGCGTCTGGCGGGAACGCTGCCTGAGGATTTCGGCCCGGTTCGAAAGTGTACGGCTGGTCGGCCCCGAGGCTGCTTCGGAGCTGGAAGAAGTGTCCGCGCTCGCGGAAGCAGGAGACATCAGGGCGGCGCGAGAATCGCTGCTGAGGCTGGCCGGACGCACGCCCCGGCAATCGCCGGCGGTGACCGGCATGTTCCTGCTGCAGGCGGGAGATTTCGCAGTTCGTCTGAGTGACTGGCGTTCGGCGATGGATGACCTGACTCGTTCGCGCGATCTGTTTCATGAATCCGGCGACACCGTCAGGGAGGCCGATGCGGATCTGCTGCGAATCTACTCAATCGGTCGACAATGGGATTCCCCCGGCAATGACCCGGCAGCGGAAGAATCCTATCGTGCGGCGCTCGAGGCACACGTTCAAGCCTATGCTCAGCAATCCACCGCTGCCAGGGCGCGCCAATGGCGGGCTCTGCTGCTGCGATCGACGGACCCGCTGCGGGCCGCGGAGGAACTGCTGGACGTTGCTGCAGCGATGGATACCGCGTCGGTTGATTCAGCTTCCGAATCAATGATCGCCGCGGAACGGTTGAGTGTCCTGAGTCAGGCCGGAGACTGTCTGCTGGACACACTTCATGCGCCGGAGAAAACAGCGAAAGATGCGGTCTCCGCCTCGCGCTGGTCTGAGATCGTGGAGGAGTTCGGACAGCTGTCGAATGCCTCGGCGGCATTGGCATCCGAACCGGACCTTGCGCACGAGAATCTCCTGAAGGTACAACGACTTTGCCTTTCCTGCAGCATTGGAGAACCCACTGAAACCGACTGGAAGACTCTGCAGACGGATTCAATTCTGCTGCTGAGGGAACTGACGGGACTCCTGGACACCAAATCTGCCGCAGGCGCCCGGAATGATCCCCGCGAAGATTCCCCGGCAGTTCAGACTCCGCGCGGACTCATTCAAAGAACCCTTGTCGCCTGTCACGAGTTGCATGTGTTGTCCTCTTTACGCCAACTGGCGTCGCCCGACAGTTTCGCAACCTCGCGAATCGAGCTGGAAAAACAGCTGCCTCAGGAGCGACTTCGAACAGCCTGGTTTCTGGTGCGCAGGTTATCAGTCGGAAAACCCGGTTTGCTCGGCGATCCGCAGCTCGCCGTGCTGCTGATCCGGTTGCTGGAAGAACCGGCTCTGCAGTCTGTTCCCGCTTTGACCGTCGACCAGAAAATCGACGTTGTTGAGATTCTGCGGCCCGCCTGCATGATCGCAGGACAGCTCGACATCTTTGAGAAGCGACTGAATGAGCTTCTGTTGGTGTCGCTGTCAGATGAACAACTTCGCAGGATCGGCGCTCTTGTCTCAGCGGACGCCGCGGCTTCACCGGAGGGGAGGCCTGTCTCAGGACGAACTCGCGTGTTCTGGCAGTCTGTTCAGAAACGATCAAAGGCTGGCGATGATGCCTGGTTCGAAGCGACTCTGCAGATGGCTGTCGAGGCCGAAACGTCCGGAGACCGGAAACGGGCTGTCCGGATTCTGGCCACGGTCAGCGTACTTCATCCAGGCTGGGGAACTGCCGAACGCAAAGCTCGCGCGGAAGAACTGAGGGAGCGTCTGGAGTCCGCGCCATGATCACACCGTATGTGCAGATCAGCCGCGATGCCGTAGCGTACAATGTGCAATTGATTCATGCGGCGGCGACATCCGGCGGCAAGCGATGGGCACCAAGGCTGTCCCGCGCCATTCCGGCTGACATTCTGTCGGACATCATCCTGCCAGTCACTGATTGGGCATCCTGCGGGCGGATCGAAGATGCCGAGGCACTTGCTGAAACGGGATTCCGGCATCTCGTCTTGACTCGCCCGGTTGTTGATCCCGAAGCGCTTCCGCGGCTGAGCACACTCCTTCAATGTGTTGATGTTGCCGCGACCGTCGATCATTTCCGGCAGGCCGAATTGCTCTCTCTCGCGGCTGCACAGACAAGTCGTGAAATCGGTGTGCTGATCGATGTCGACCTTGGACAGCAAACGACCGGAGTCCGCCCTGGTCCGGATGCCGCGCGTCTTGCCGCAGCCGCATCTGCATTGCCTGGTATCCGCGTCAGCGGCGTCCACGCCGATGACAGCGGAACCGCGACGCGGCCGTACGAAGAACAGCGTCAGGGGTTTGATGACATGATCACCGTGGCACAGCACTGTCAGCGAACGATGGCGAACGACGGCGTCCACTGCGAAGAAATCGCCTCTGGCCGTCTCTGTGACTTTGCTCTTTCATGTCAGCACGGCAAAGTCACGCTGGTCATGTGCGATCCGTTTGGTAACACGTTCTCGGACGGGATTATCCCGACTGAAATCGACAACGGACTGAAAGCTGCAGTCACTGTCATCAGCCGGGTGATCTCGCGGCCTGCATTCGAATGGTGCGTGATCAACGCGGGAACTCGGATGTTCGGTCCTTTCGGCAACGCCACCGTTCTGCAACCACAGGGGGCTCGTGTATTAATGGCAACTGCAGACGTCTCGACTCTCTGCCTGTCTGACTTCGCCCTGGACCTGCGAATCGGCGATACAGTGGAACTAGCCGTACGGCATCCGGATGCATTCCGCGAATTTGCCATCTGAAGAAGCAATCATTCCCGCCACCGGGTTTACCGCAGTGGTTCAACGGCTTTTTGCGATACTCCTCAGAAAATGTCCAGAATCGGCTGCCCCGTGCTCGCGGGCAGCGTGAACCCGTCAGGGCTGAGTCGAGTTGCGGGATCGACTCCGAGTGCATGCAACAGGGTTGCACTGAAGTCTTCCGGACTGACAGGATGATGCTTGACGTACGCGGCTGTGTTATCGGAGGAACCATAAACGGTCCCGCCCTTGATTCCGGCACCCGCCAGCATGGCAGAATAGCAATTCGGCCAGTGGTCACGACCAATCGCCGAAGCCCCACCGCTGATGCGAGGCGTGCGGCCGAACTCACCGACCAGGACCACCAGTGTCGATTCCAGCAATCCTCGATCTTCCAGATCTTCCAGAAGTGTCGCGACAGAGGCATCCGCGCGAGGCAAAGCCCAGCCCAGTCCGTTCCAGCCATTTTCAAAAATGCCGACACCGGCGTTACCGTGCATGTCCCAGGTTTCTACACTGAGAAATTTGTCACCAGGAGCGAGTCCCATCCAGGCGACGACGTTAACCAGTCGGACTCCTGCTTCAATCAGGCGGCGAGCCATCAGCAGATTCTGGCCGAACGGATGACGCCCGTACCGGTCCCGCATCGATGCTGATTCCTGCTCAACGTCAAACGCACTACGCGCGTCCGGACCATGCAGGAGCGTGAACGCGCGCTCCTGAACACTGTGCATATTCGTTGCCGGCTTCAGCCCCATGGACGAAGTGCCGATCGCTGCCATGGGGTCAATCTGTTGAAGCAGTCTCCAGCGAGCTTCCAGGCGAGCCAGTGAAACATCCTGAGCACTCTCAAACGCCCGGACCTGAAATCCAGAAGTCCCGGGATTGTCATCGTGTTGTTCACCGATCAACAGCGGAGCATAGCCCATCCCGAGATGACCGCCGGTCAGATACGATGATTCGGCCGGAGCCGCTCCGCCACCGAATTTCTGCAGCCAGACATGAGCCGGCATGTTGGCTTCCGTCGGTCGCAGTTTGGTAACGATGGACCCAAAAGACGGTGAGTCTTTTCGAGGATCTGACCGACCGGCCAGCAGCATTTCATTCGCCACATTGTGAACCGGCACACCATGGCTCATGGAACGAATCACGCAGTACTTGTCGGAGATCTCTGCCAGACGCGGCATCAGTTCGCCGACCTGAAAACCGGGCGTCCGAGTCGCGATCGGCTTGTATGGTCCTCGAATCTCTGTCGCCGCCTGCGGCTTGGGATCCCAGGAATCCAGCTGACTGAGCCCGCCATACTGGTAAATGAAGATGCAGGACTTCGCTGTTGCCGAACGCTGATTCGAAGTGCTGCTTTGATCAGCCGCCAGCAATTCCGGCAGCTCGAGCAGGCCAGCTCCGGATGCGCCGACAGCCCCGATGCCGCCAGCCTGAAGCAATCTGCGACGCGAAATGTGATTGATCGGACGGACCACCTGCAGCCTCACATGCCATGGCACCGTTGATTCGAGGGCGCCCACTTCGGATTGTCCCAAGGATTGCCGGCAAATCAAACCCGGATTTGCATTCGGCGGAGCGACGGGTGTACGGTACACCCGTCGCTCCGCCGACGGGCTACTACTTCCGCCAATGAAGGCAACCGCATGGCCTCCATCTCCGCCGCCGAACTCCGGTTCTTCGAACGTGATGACGACTTTACCATCGTCTGGAAGAATCTTCCGCACTGGACTCAGGCCGGGACGATTACGTTCATCACCTGGAGGCTCGCCGATTCGTTGCCTGCTGCTGCAATCGCTGTGTGGCAGTCCGAACGCGACGAAATGCTTCGCTCTTTCGGACTCGATCCTGAGGGCAACTGGAAGCAAGAGCTGAGCCGGTTTCAGAACGTTCGCCGAGGCCACATTCGGTGGAGCCTGTTCTTTGCGTGGGATCGCCGGCTGGATCAGGCTGCGGGTTCGTGCTTGCTGCAGGATCCTGAGTATTCTCAGATCGTGCTCAACAGCCTGCTGCATTTTGATGGTGACCGCTATGTGCTGACTGACGCCGTGATCATGCCGAATCACGTTCACTTGCTTGCGGCGTTCCGTGATCAAGAGGCGATGTTCTCGCAATGTACATCGTGGAAACACTTCACAGCGACGGAAATTCGGCGACGCTTGAGAAACCAATGCCCGTCGGCGGAGCGAAGGGTGTACCGTACACCCGTCCCACCGCCCACGGGC
>JANNGQ010000062.1:0-3993 GCA_031403975.1 Planctomycetota bacterium | reverse complement strand
CATCAATCATCACTACCGTCACTTCAACGCCGCGGCACTGGTCGATGCAGCCAACGGTTATCATCAGCACCTTGCATCCGGCGGGCGGATGATGGTGTGTCTGGCGGGGGCCATGAGCACTGCCGAGCTGGGGCTGTCACTCGCCGAGATGATCCGTCAGGACAAGGTTCACCTGATCTCCTGCACGGGAGCCAATCTCGAAGAAGATGTCTTCAATCTGGTGGCTCACGATTTCTATGAAAGAGTCCCGCACTACCGCCAGTTATCACCCCAGGATGAAGAAGCACTGCTCAGCCGACACATGAATCGCGTCACTGACACGTGCATTCCGGAGGGCGAAGCGATGCGCCGGATGGAGACGGCGATGCTGGAGGTCTGGACGGCGGCTGATCGCTCGGGCAAACGGTTCTTTCCACACGAGTTTTTTCATCAGGTGCTGCTGAGCGGAAAATATCGCGAGCATTACCAGATCGATCCGAAGGACTCCTGGATGCTGGCTGCCGCCGAGAAGAATCTGCCGATGATTGTTCCCGGCTGGGAAGATTCCACACTCGGAAACATGTACGCCGCTGCCGTCATCCGAGGCGATGTAAAGAATGTGCATACCGTCCGCACGGGCATCGAATACATGACGTGGCTGGCGGAATTCTACACTGCGACGACGGCCGGGAGTTCTCTGGGGATGTTTCAGATCGGAGGCGGAATTGCCGGTGATTTCCCGATCTGTGTTGTCCCGATGCTGCATCAGGATCTGCTGAGGACGAGTGTTCCGCTGTGGGGTTATTTCTGTCAGATCAGTGATTCAACAACCAGCTACGGCAGTTACTCTGGTGCTGTCCCGAACGAAAAAATCACGTGGGGAAAACTCGGCGTCGACACACCGAAGTTCATCATCGAGTCCGACGCCACCATCGTCGCTCCGCTGATCTTTGCACATGTGCTGGGCTGGTAGAAGCCATGATGTCGGTCTGCGTGGATGGCCAGATCGAAGTGCACATCGTCAGGACTGGGACAGGAATAAGTGGGGCACGATTCCATCGTGCCGAGCACGTTAAAAACGTGCTCCACGTCCGGAACGCGACAGTTATTTCTTCGCCGGTCCTAAGGCGTGTGAACGTTGATGCTGTGGTCGTATTTCGCATGTCGAACCGGAAGGCTCATCACGCGGAGCGTGATGGCTACTTTGCTCAGCGGGGTCTCATGGGAGCCGGGCAGCAGTCGATCGGGCAAACGTCGTGGTTGGGCCCGAACAGGCCTGAACACTCTTTCGATCGGCCGTGCAGGCGTTCTTCGATCAGCTTGCGGATCATGCGGATGAACCGAGGATGACAGCCGGGCGTTGACGCTCGCACCATCCGCAGTCCCTGCTCATCGCAGAAGCGGCGAGCTTCATCGTCCAGGTCATAAAGAACTTCCATGTGATCGGATAAAAAGCCGATCGGTGAAATGACAACGTTCAGAGTTCCGGCGGCCTGCAATGTGGCGAGAAACTCACAGATGTCCGGAGCCAGCCAGGGATCCTCCGGTCGGCCGCTCCGACTTTGATAGACCAGCGACCACTGTGTTTCCGGCAAGTGCAGCGATTCGGCAACCAGACGGCATGTCTCCTTCAGCTGTTTCACATAGTCGGAAGAGTCTGCCATGCTCATCGGGATGCTGTGAGCCGTGAATATCAGTCGGAGAGAATCACGACTCTCCGGAGTAAACCGGGCCAGCGCCGAACCCACGTGTTCGCTGAGCACTTCGATAAAGTCCGGATGGTTGTAGAAGACTCGTAATTTGTCGAACTGTATTCCGGCGGCATCCGGGTGCTCAAGAGCAGCGGCAATGTTCTCACGGTACTGCCGACAGCCGGAATAACTGCTGAATCCGGAAGTCACATAGGTCAGCACCCGCTGAATACCGTCACGCTTCATCTGCACCAGCGTGTCGGTCAGCAGCGGATTCCAGTTCCGGTTTCCCCAATAGATCGGCAACGGAATCTCATGAGTGTCCAGTTCCGCGCGCAGGGCGGCAATCAGTTTACGGCATTGGTCATTGATCGGACTGATTCCGTCGAAGTGGTAGTAATGTTCTGCGACTTCCAGCAGTCGCTGTCTCGGTACCGGCTTTCCGCGCAGCACATTTTCCAGGAATGGAATGACGTCTTCGCGTTTCTCAGGCCCGCCGAAGGACAGAACGAGAATGGCGTCGTATGGCAACATTGGCGACAAGGAAGGTCTACCCGTCTACTGTTGGACAGCCGCTCCGTCGGCTGGGATTTCCGCTGTACGGCGTTTGCCGCTCAGCCGAACTGAATTGGTGGATCACTCGCGATGCGGAACGCATAACAACCGACTCGATTATACCGGCATCGGGGGGAATCACATTCTGCTCTGCATCAATCGTCCGTACAAATGTGCTTCCTGCGGTCTGTTGTCAAAACTTCCGCACGGATGGTATTCTCGCAAAGCTGCGGGCACGGGAATTGTGCTGTTTGCGGGCTCCATTGCGCCGATTCACCTCAACGCCATCGGTGTGAGCTCGCAGATCCCGACCGGTCCTTGACCATGGAAGGGAAAACACCTGTTTCTGACGGGACGATTTCACGATGACGATTTCCGAAGTGACCAGACGCAGATTTGTCCGGCAGGCTGTTTCCTCCGGAGCCGCAATGTCCGGAGCCATCATGGCGGCATCACCGATTTTTGCGGCGACACAGGCTCCGGCGAAGCCAGCCGAAAAACTCATTCGAGTCGGCCTGATCGGCTGTGGAAGCGTTTCCGGCGTTTACCTGCCACAGCTTGGAAAATCCTCATTCGCCAAAGTCGTCAGTGTCTGCGATCGGATCTTCGAGCGGGCTGAGAAGCGCGCGACGGAGTTCAGTATCGCGAATAAGTATCCTGATCTGGAGTCGATGCTGGCGGGAGCAGAATTTGATCTGCTGATCAATACGACCGACATGCAGGAAC
Organism: Planctomycetota bacterium; assembly: GCA_031403975.1. Lineage (GTDB taxonomy): Bacteria > Planctomycetota > Planctomycetia > Planctomycetales > Planctomycetaceae > SXXK01. The sequence continues at coordinate 1,042 of JANNGQ010000062.1, read as the reverse complement.
ATGAGGCCATCAATCGTCGAGCGATCATCGCGGGAAAGAACATCTGGAGCGAAAAACCGATCGCCAACTCGCTCGAAGCCGGACAGACCATCGTCAAATCGGCCCGCGACAAGGGTCTCCGGATCTGGGGCGCGCCGGCGGTGGTGATGAGTCCTCAGTTTGCATTCATGGCAAAGTCCCTTGCCTCCGGAGCGCTGGGGCGTGTCGCCGCGGCGCATGCTCATTATGGTCATGAAGGGCCTCACTGGTCAGCATTCTTTTACCAGGAAAAAGGCGGAAGCATGCCGGACCTGGGTGTCTACAACTTGACCAGCCTCACCGGCCTGCTCGGCCCCGCGCGTTCAGTAACGGCCATGACATCCATTGTGACGCCTGTGCGAAAGATTGATCGGATCGGTGAAATCAAAGTCACGGAAGAAGACAACGCTATGGTCCTGATGGATCACGGCAATGGTGTCATTTCACATGTACAAAGCGGGTTCAACTACTTCAATCCGCACGGTCACGGCGGTGCGGGAGAGATGCGTCACACGATCGACATCGTCGGGTCAAAGGGCTTCATGGGACTTGTCGGTTACGACTGGGAACCGCTCGGTGTGGACCTGGCAACGAGCGACCATCCTGAGATGCAGCGACAGGCGACGGACGCGAAGGACTATGTCTGGCAAATGGGAGCGAATCTGGTTTGTGAGTGTCTGGCCACCGGCAAAGAGCCGCTGTTTACACCGGAACATGCGCTGCATGTCGTGGAGATCATGACCGCGGCCCGGGAGTCACAGAAATCAGGCCGGCGTATAGAGCTTAAGTCCACGTTCAAGTGGCCGGTTGTGTCGTGATGGCAGATAAGGGCCGCAAGTATCACCGATCGAACGACGGCCAGAAGGTCCGGGTGGACCTGCGCCGCAACAAGCAGACGAGGGCTCGGAAACAGAACCTGACGCATGAGATGCTGAACGACGGAGAATCCGCAGCGGACGTCCGTCAGTCCGAACGAGTCACCGGGCGGGGATTTCTTTCCCGGCGCCGAACTCTGGTTGGAGTT
>JANNGQ010000061.1:0-6852 GCA_031403975.1 Planctomycetota bacterium | reverse complement strand
GGCGAACTGGTCCGGGTCCTCCGAGTCAGTTGGCAGTGGGAACCACACACACCGCCGGGACTGTCCTGGTTTCTTTTGTTTGCATCGTCGGTTAGCAGGAACGGGCTCGACTCGCAGCTGCTCGCGGAGCCGGGTCGATTGAATCGCCCCGGGTAGGGTGCGGTGCGGTGCGAACAGGCCGGGTATCGTAGGTTCCTCCGGAGGCTCGCAGTCCGCAGTATTCGCTATGCCGCAGATATTTTCCGCAGGACGATTTCGAAAATCAGTGTCGTCATTGTCGTACTTTGACGGGTCCCTCCCGGCACTTTCGACCGGCGACAGTACCCGGCAATTGCACTTTTTTTGTCCGTGAGTGGTGCATTTATGGTTGAGACGAAGACACACTCGGAAAACGCCGCAAACCGCATTCGCAATGCGGGCAATGCACGATGCCGGCGCATTTCCGATCTTCACGGGGGGCCGAAAAGTTGGCCGCGATGCCGCCGCAGAACCGCACTTTAGCCGCGCGTGAATTTTGCCAGTAAAGATATTCGAACCTGGACGCCGGGAGCCTCCGCGGCTGGCCGCGACGTTGCCGCGGATCCGCACTTCAGCCGCTCGCCAGTCCGGACAAGACCGGCAGAAACGCGAAACGCCGGACCGGGTTACCATCGTCTCGCAATTCGGTCTACCCCCACTTCCCCCCACTTCGGGGTAAAACGGGGTGCAAACGGATGCATTTCAATAGGGTCAATTGCAATGCCGAAAAGTGCCGAATAGACTGAGAAAACGATGTCATTTTGCATTTTCGCGGCTGTGGTGTAGTGGTAGCACGACAGCTTCCCAAGCTTTAAGTGAGGGTTCGATTCCCTTCAGCCGCTTTTGAATCACAAAGTCCACGCGGAAAAGCACTTGCGGAGACAAATAGAAACCCAGAACTGAATGCACTGGCAAGCCGACTGGTGAAGCGGCGAGCAGTAAGCAATCCCTGCGGACAATGTGTAAGCTCTTCGGCAACAGTCTTGTCGTCGAGTTCGGACCGAAGCGCCTCAAGGCTGTCCAGCAGCGGATGATTGAAGATGGACTCTGCCGCAATTCCATCAATTCGCGTATTCGTCGAATCCGGCATGTCTTCAAGTGGTGCATCTCTGAACAGATTGTCCCGACGGCGATCCCTGTAGGACTGCAGTCTGTTGCCGGCCTGGAAGCCGACCGGTCGTTCGCTAAGGAAACAGATCCCGTTTGTCCTGTTTCTGAACTCGACATTCTAGCCATAAAGCCGCACGTCTCACGACCAGTGTGGGGCATCATCCGCAGCGGTCTGACGATTTGCACGCCGATCGTAATCCTCGGAATGCTCGGCAATATCGAGTTGATTTCCCATGGACCTCTTCCACTGAATCACCGAGTTTCTGAGGCAGCCGGTTTTCGCAGAATAGACGGCGACCAGTGATTGGAGTACCGTTGCGCACTCGATTCTGCGACCTTGGGACATTGATTCAAGCGGTCAATGCTGGACTTGCATCGTTTTGTGAATTGAGCACCTTGCTTCACCACTGCGTATTTCGGCCAGCTGCCGGCAGAACCTGCCTGTTGATGATGACCTGTTCGAACATGACTTGAGTCGAGACTTCAGCAGAGTCAGTCACTGTGCCTGTCTCTGGAGCAACCGCTGTCGGTCATACCGTTGCCGTGCAAGAGGCCATGAACGATTCATCTGCGCAACCATTCGATCATGCGCCTCGTCCCGGACTCAGAATCCGCTGCCCCCACTGTAAGAACCCATTCCAAATCGTACAGGGTGGCGATGAACTGGACATCCAGTGCCCGTCCTGCGGCAGCAGCTTCAACCTGATCTCGGGAACGGAGACCGTCACCGACCGAACGGAAACGGTACGGATTCATCATTTCGAATTGACAAATCGTGTCGGGATCGGCGCATTTGGTGAAGTCTGGCGGGCGCGGGATACAGTCCTCGATCGGACGGTGGCGGTCAAGATTCCCCGCCGAGGTCAACTCGACGATCAGGAAATCGAAAAGTTTCTCCGCGAGGCCCGTGCCGCTGCGCAGCTCAAACATCCATCGATTGTAAGTATCCACGAAGTCGGTCGAGTCGCGGACACGGTCTACATTGTGTCCGATTTCATCGGAGGCGTCTCACTGGCCGACTGGCTGACGGGGCAGCAACCCACATTCCGCGAAGCCGCGGAATTAGTGTCGGTGATCGCAGAAGCAGTGGACCATGCACATTCAGCGGGCGTCATCCATCGCGACCTGAAGCCCGGCAACATCCTGATTGACACGGAAGGGCATCCGCATCTTACCGATTTCGGACTTGCGAAACGCGAATCAGGCGAAGTCACGATGACGGTGGACGGGCAGATCATCGGGACGCCCGCCTATATGTCTCCCGAACAGGCTCGCGGTGAGGGGCACGAGGTCGACCGGCGGTCCGATATCTATTCACTGGGCGTGGTGCTGTTCGAGCTGATTTCGGGAGAACGACCGTTCCGTGGGAATTCACGGATGTTGCTGCATCAGGTCATGCACGATGAACCACGTTCTCCGCGGATGCTGAATGACCGCATACCGCGCGATCTGGAAACGATTTGTCTGAAAGCAATGGCCAAGGAACCACTTCGGCGCTACGCCAGTGCCCGTGAACTTGCTCAGGATCTGCAACGATTCCTGAGAGGAGAGCCGATTGTTGCGCGGCGGGTGAGGCGAGTCGAAAAACTGTATCGCTGGAGCACAAGAAACCCGCTGATCGCCGGACTTGGGAGCGTGGCCGTGTTGCTCCTTCTGGGGCTGGCGACTGTTTCCACATTTGCGTACCTGCGGGAACAGCATTTAAGGATTTCGGAACAAAAAGCGTCCGAGAAAGAAATCTCCTCGCGGCAACGAGAGACCGAGGCTCGTACCTCAGAGGCGCAGGCCGTTAAGAACCTCGCGGAGGCAGAGCGGAGCCGCAGTGAGAATGATGCTCGGCTCGCAAAGGAGTCGCTGATCCAGGCCCGGATGCTGCTTCTTGGGGCTGCGTTCGACCGTCAGGACGGCCGCCGGACGGAAGAATTATTGCGTGCCACTTATCCCAGAATCGGAGAACGCGATCAGCGCGGTTTTGAGTGGTACTACTATTTCGATCAGATGCACCGCGAAAAACAGACAATGCGGGGACACACTGGCGGCGTGAACCGTGTTGCCTTCGCGCCAGGCGGCAAGAGTCTGGCATCAGTTGATCACGATACGGCTGTCAAAGTCTGGGACGTTGATACCGGCGAAATGCGCATGGAACTCGGAAGTCCGTCAGATTGGACGATTGCACTCGCATTTTCCTCTGACGGCAACCGACTCCTGGCCGGTGGAATTGGAGGTGCAAGGATGTGGAACTCCACGACGGGAGCCGAAATCGAGTATTTCAGCTCACAGGACAGTAGTCGAAATGTTGTGTACACCGTTTTTACGGACGGTCGATTTGTGGCATCCGGACGCAAATGGGACGGATGCATTCAGCTGTGGGACACGACCGCGGCAACTCAGCAGACCGTGTCCACCGCGCCCGATGTCAACGCTCAGATCATCGCTTTTTCCAGTGATGGTAAGTCGATGGCAACTGCGAATGCTGATCACAGTGTGATGTTGTGGGATATTGCTTCTGGTGTGCAGGTATTCCATCTGGGAAAACTGTCGAGTAACGCCACGCGAGTCGTATTTTCACCGGATGGGGCCACCCTGGCTGCTGCCAGTGACTCAGGCATGCTCAAACTCTGGGGCACCAAAACGGGTGCAGAGATAGCAGTCATGCATAAACACACCGGGACGATCTCTGACGTCGCCTTTTCCCCGGACAGCAAACTGCTCGCGTCGTGCGGCGGGGACAGGAGCGTGAGGATTTGGGACGTCGCTTCCGGCGATGAAGCACATTTATTCACCGGACATCTGGCGGCTGTCGCTTCAGTCGCGTTTTCACCGGATGGATTGTGGCTGGCATCGGCGAGCAGCGATTCCACTATTCGAATTTGGAATGTAACACGGGGGCACTTGCACACAGTTTTACGAGGTCATACAGACGCAGTTACGACCGTTACCTTCTCGCCGGATGGAAATCTGCTCGCTTCGTCCAGTGAAGATACGACCGTCAAGCTTTGGGAATCCGGTCGGATCACAGCTCCGCAGGAAATCGCTGCAGTCGCTGACGTCACACCGGAGCACAAGGGCGGATTCAGCAGCAATGATGGATTGCTGGACGTAGCGTTCTCCCGCGACGGGAAATCACTCGCCACCATCAATTGGAGCAATACTCTCCGACTGTGGGATGTAGAGTCGCTGTCGCCGAAACGGGCAATTCGCGCAAGCCTGGAGGCATGGCATCAACTCGTGTTTATTCCAGAGTCGAATGAAGTCGCCATCTGCGGCGAGGATCAATCGATCAGGTTGTGGGATGGCGCAACCGGCATCGAACGCATTATTGTCGACGCCAGTTCTGCGCCGATATCAGCGGTGGGAATGTCTCACGACGGCAAGGTGATCGCCGTCGCCGCCGGCAATGTTATCAGACTGAACGACGTGGCCACTGGTGCGATTCTCGGAGCGCTGCATGGCCACACTGCTGACGTGGACGCCGTTGTGTTTTCTCCCGATCGCACTCGATTGGCTTCGACAAGTGAAGATCTGACGCTTCGAGTCTGGGATCTGGGCAGTTTCTCGGAACTTACAAAGTTCGATGCTTATGGTAACCGGATTTTTGCGATTTCCCCCGTTGGACGAATTCTGGCCCTGACCGATGGGAATCTTGTCAAGTTCGCTGATCTTTCCACGGGAGCTGTACATATTGCGTTGACAGGTCATTCCGGCAATGTGAGCGATGTTGCCTTTTCACCGGACGGCCGGAGTCTGGTGTCAGCCGGCGAAGATCACACGTTGAAACTTTGGGACGTCAGCACGGGCATCGAGCGAGCGACGTTCCTTGATGAGGAACCAACCACTGCAGTTGCTTTTTCTCCTGATGGCAACACACTTGCATCAGGACATGCGAACGGCAAGATCAGACTGTGGAAGACGGCCGCAATCTCTTCCGTCGATCATTGGTTCGCGGACTGGACGGCTGCAGAACTTGTTTCCGAGCTGAGGCCCGTACTGCTGTTCAAGGAAGAGATCCTGCAAACGATTCACAGTCGGCGGGATCTCAGTGAATTGGTACGAGAGAAGGCCCTGCGCTATGCGGAGGAATCTGATCCTACAGCAATGGAACTCAACGACGCCGCGTGGCGAATCGTCAGCTCTCTCAACAGGAATGCTGATTCGTCACAGCTGGCAAGAGCCATCCGATTTGCGACGGAAGCAAACCAGATGCAGCCGAGAAATGGGTTCTTTCTGAATTCGCTCGGAGTGGCTCAATACCGCGTCGGGCAATTCGAATCCGCTTTGAAAACCCTTGTAGAGAGCGAACGGGTGAACGCGGAAGATGCTCGGGCCGGTTCTCCGGATATCACATCAGTCGACCGGGCATTCCAGGCCCTTTCACTGCATCGACTCGGGCGTTTCGCTGAGGCTCAATTGCTGTTGGAGAGAATTCAGACAGAGTATCCGCAGTCGACCTTGAGCGAAGAAACAGAAAGCGTTATGGCAGAGAGATTGGCTGCATTCCGCGAAGCAGTCGAGACTATCGCACCTTGGGGATCACTTCTGGCAGAAGGACGCAAACATCGCGAGGTGGGTCGCTTTGACGAAGCTGCGACCGCGTTGCACCGAGCCATGGAAATGGGCTGCACGATCCCGCAGATCGTGGAAGACTACATCGATTCACTCTCTAACACTGACCGCCTGCAGGAATTCACGAACGCAATCACCCTCGCGACTGATCGCGGGATACAGCTCGACATCCTGAACGATCCCGCCAGTCTCAATACGGCCATTGAAGCCAATCCAGAGAATGGATCGTTGTATCTCATCAGGGCGCACCAATGGGCTGATCTGGACAAGTGGAAGGCGGCGATCGAAGACGTAACTCGCGCCGCCGAGCTTCGCGGCCATTCTGCCATGTCGTTGTCGCTGCTTGCAAAATGCCACGTCGAGCTGAAACAATGGTCGGAGGCCGCTGTCGCATTCACCAGACTGACGGAACTGGAAGGACGGGATGAATGTTTGGCGGCGTTCGATTATTACCATGCCGGGATTTGCTGGCTGGCCGCGAACGACTTGACAGCCTACCGCCGAGCGTGTGCCCTGATGCTTGATCGGTTTGAAACGACGGCCGATGTCATGATGATCGGTGGTCGTGTCTGTTACACATGCCTGCCCGGTGCGGAGGCAGTGCCCGACGCCCGTCGACTGGAAAGCCTGGCCCGGAAATCCGCTGCCACGTTCGCTTACCAGGCCAGACTTGTCGGTGCGGCGCTGTTCCGTGCAGGGCAATATGATCAGGTGAAGGAGCAGTTTGACATCTCGCAGTCTTATGATGAACAGTATACCCTGCGTTCCTGGGACTATTATTTTCTGGCCATGAGCTCTCACCATTTGCAGCAGCCGGAAGAGGCCGCCAGCTACCTGAAGCTCGCCGATGCCTGGTGGCAAGATGCTTATGAAAGCGCCCAGTGGACTGAGCAGATCGAGATGCAGACACTGCGCAAAGAAGCGGAAGCTTTGATACTTGGAGATGCAACGGAGCCTCCCGAATGAATGGCCCTTCGTTGTCGAAGCTGCCAGCATTTCCATTGCAGGAGTTCAATCCCGTTCTTCAGTGCAGAATCTTGCTCGAGTCTGGCGGCTCAGTCCTGGCAGGCCATTGCAGGTCTGCCATTTGGGGAACGGGGATGAATCTGCGAGTGCCGCCGGGTTGGGTCTGCTCTGCCCGTGAGGCCATCGGAACTGTCA
>JANNGQ010000060.1:0-9744 GCA_031403975.1 Planctomycetota bacterium | reverse complement strand
CCTGCCGGCACCGTCACGGTGAATTGAAAGTCGCGTTTGTCGAGTTCGGTTGATGCGGGCGATGCCAGAACAACGTGTCTCCAATCCAGCGCACGCCCGACACCGTTATCGAGCAGCATGACACGGCACTCAACGTGATCCGGAAGCCGTACTTCCTCCGGAAATCTTCCGGACACGACGACTTCGGCAGAGCCATAGGCTCCGGATCCGGGGTCCTCAGTCATGGCCATTGCCGGATCAAATCCGACTCTCTGGATCACCTGGAACGGAATCGGCGACACGATCCGGATCGGCGGATCCTTCGCGGCCGATGGCGGACAGAGAGAACCCATGAGAAATACGACCGCGGCAATGCCGTTCGAACTCATGCGATGAAGGCAAGGCTGAACCGCCATTCCGAAACTCCTGATTGGAAAGTGCTGCACGAGCTGCACGAGAATCTTCAGGGCGATGGCCCGACGCTAACGCGTGCGGCTGGCGTTAGTGGCGTTACGAGTCAGCGCCTTCGCAATATAGTTTCGCGGGACGGTTGTGCGAGGAACTTTGCCGGCGAACCAGCTGCGGACATCGGCATCAAGCCCGATGCCGTGCATGAAATTGTACAATGCCTTGTTCAAGGCAACTCCCAGTGTCTCGTGATCAACACCGGTCGGGTCGACAAATCCGATGTCGTTCTTTGCGAAGGATGTCGGCGGCAAGGGCACGAGTGTGACCCCATATTCTTCAGGATGTCTGCCGACCGGGGAATGGACCGTGCAAGCGAATCGATGAAAGAATCCCGATTGTATGCAGCCCTCTTCGAACAGCTGTCGGACATACTCCAGCGAGTCCACCGTGTCCTGAACCGTCTGCGTCGGAAAGCCGTACATAAGGTAGGCATGAACGAGAACTCCGGCATCACTGAACGCCCGCGTGACTCGCGCCACCTGAGCCACCGAAACGCCCTTTTTCATCAGCTCGAGCAATCGATCTGAAGCGACCTCGAGACCGCCCGAAATCGCAATGCAGCCGCTGTCCGCGAGTTTCTGACAGAGCTCCGGTGTGAATGACTTCTCAAAGCGGATGTTGCCCCACCAGGAGACCGAGACGTTTCGTTGCTGAAGCTCTTCGGCCAGAGCCTTCAGTCCTTTCGGCGGGGCCGCTTCATCGACGAAGTGAAATCCGGACTGCCCGGTCTCGGCAACGATGGTCACAATCCGGTCAACGAGAGTCGTCGCGGCAACGGCGTCGTAGCGGGAAATGTAGTCCAGCGAAACGTCGCAGAAACTGCATTTCTTCCAGTAGCAGCCGTGAGCCACCGTCAGTTTGTTCCAGCGTCCATCCGACCAGAGCCTGTGCATCGGATTCAGCATGTCGAGCAGCGACAGGTAGTTGTCCAGCGGCAGGCCGTCCCATGTCGGTGTCCCGACTTCCGCAAACGGCACCTCCGGCTCGGCGCAATCAATGTATCGCACCCCTGCACGTTGTTCTTCCCGCCAGCGCTCCGGTCGCTGAAACATTTCTGTTCCGGCCATCGTTTCTGTCGGATGGCCCGAATTGCCCGCCACGTCTGAGTTTTGTAATCGCGTGAAAGCCCGGACCAGTTTGTCCTGCGACCGCTCACCGCGCAGATGAGCCAACAGCGCCAGAATCGGGCGCTCACCGGCATCCAGCGTGACGTAATCGAAGTAGTCAAAGACGCGCGGTTCACTGAGTTCACGCAGCTCAGTGTTGACGAATCCGCCGCCCAGAACCGTGATGACCGAAGGTCGCTCCGCCCTGATCGCCTGAGCGATCCGGAACGCGGCGTAAACGGTACCTGCGAACGGTACGGTGACCAGTACAACGTCCGGGCAGTGTCTTGCCAATGACTCCACAGTCAATGCCCGGAGCATGCTGTCCACGAGCGTCATCGGGGCGGTGAGGGCTTCAGCCAGCGGATCAAACGTTGGTTGACTCTGAGCCAGTGATTCGGCATAGCGCACAAATTCAAAGCGGGAATCAACGGCATCCCTCACGACATCCGCGACGTCATTCAGGTACAGCGTCGCAAAATGCTTGGCGCGATCATGCATTCCGAGACCGCCAAACGCCCACGCCAGCGGATCACCGCCATCATCATCGACGTAAACATCGAGCGTTTTGAAGCGCGATCCTTCGGGCAGATACTGTCGTCCGCAGATGCGGTGGGCCAATGTCGGATCGCGGCCCTGCAGGAACGCGATCGTGCGGTCAATCGTGGCCAGATATCGCTCTGTGCTGGAGACGAACAGACCGACGTTGCGAGTCTGCTGCTTCTCTGGCGCTGCGTCGATCTGTTCACGAATCGCCGCCAGACCGTCAGCGCTGAAGAGTTTCAGAACTAAGGCCAGTGCCAGATCTTCCTGAACCGCCTCCACTCCGCGCGACCTCAGAAAACCGGTAAGATACGCCGTCGAAGGATACGGCGTGTTCAACTGTGTCATCGGCGGGATGACGGAGAGGACTCGAAGCGGCTTGGCGGACATCGGGAATTCTGAAGCAGGGCCGCGAGGAGGCAGGAATTTACTGGTGGCCAGCCGTTCCGTCGGCTGGAATCCGTTGTGAATCAAACTGGATCGGCGATTTGCTTCATCTTCACAAGCCCGGCCCGAGCAACTTCAAGCGGGTCTTTCGCCCAAAGATCCTCCCGGAACAATTCCAGGGAAAGATATCGGTTATAGCCAATCGCTGTCAGCTGGTCGCAATAGAACTTGAGATCAATCGCGCCATCGCCAGGCAGGACTCGGTCCGAATCCTGCTGCGTCTTCGGATCTGGCTGTGCCGGTGCGTCGTTGAAGTGTGAGATCGCAATCTGATCGGCGCGCAGCCTGCCAATCGAGGCGATCGGCCCGCCGCCGCGCCAGCAATGAAACGGATCGACAACGACTGTAGCATCGGGATGACCGGAACGCTGAATGATGTCGATTGCGTCGTCGATTGTATTGATATCGTCGACGAAGCCAAGATATTCGAAGGCCGGTTTCACACCGAACGTTTTGCCCAGCTCGATGAGTTCGGTGTAGTGCTTCGCACCGAGATTCCGATCCGCCAGCCCTGGCGGAGGTCCGGCAATCGCGAACGCCGCACCGACGGCTGCCGACTGCTCGAACCGACGACGGACTTCATCCAAAGCCCTGACATGTTCCGGCCCGGCGGGCTGAAACCAGCCGGCGAGATAAATCGTTGTCGGAACTGCAAGCCCGCGATCATCGAGTGATCTGCGAATGTCAGCGAGCGATCCGCCCGACCGCAGATGCAGGTCGATATGATCATGCCACAGTTCAATTGCCGCATAGCCGGCTTCGGAAGCGACTTCGATCTGCCGGAGAACCGGAGTGGTGCGGATCGTGCTGGCGTTGAGACAGTACTGGAATCGCGGCATGATCCAAATCACTTGTTGAGAAAGGTGTCTGGAACTTCGGAGGCAACAGAAACACACCGAGAAAACGTGATGCCGGAGAGTTCCAGACACCTTTTTCAACAACTGGCCTCGACTCGTCAAAGGCCCGGCGGCCAGTCACCTTCCGGTGTATTGAAGTCGGTCGGGCCTGAATCGGGATGCTCTGGCGGATCGGAATCGGGAAACTCGGGAGGAGGAGGAGGAGGATTCCGAAGTCGCTGCTGGAACTGCTGAAAAGAATGAACCAGAGAATCCAGCAACCTCTTCGCGTTGGCTGACGCCATGAAAACCCGCTGAGACACGGCGGACCGAGGAAAGAACGTTGTGATGAAGTCGAACGAAAACTCCGTAGGTGAATGGCCGATCATCACTGCATTCGCATAACTGCCCGACTGTACGTCATCGCCCAGTTTCAGAGTCTCGTACAGATCCTGTGCCGATTGTCTTGGTTGCTGATTGGCATTCGGAATGATCGGCATGTGGACCGGCCCGAAGCGCTCTTCATAGCGATGGATATTCTCCTGCAGCGCGGAGATGAGCTGGTTCACGACGAATGGCGGCATCACAACTCGGGCAACCACCTGCTGAGGTTGCTGCATCCGGAGCAGGAAGTCCACGATGAACTCATGCTGCCCCTGCAAAACCACGGCACCGGTCGTGAATACGCCCCTCGCGACATGCGCGGGAACGAGGGCACCGATATGTGAGTGGCGGATCTCCTGGCTTTGAGGCCGCTGTTCCGAACCGTCATCAGGTGAAGGGATATCGGACATTCTTTTGACAACCGGGAAGAGTTGATGCCAGGAAGACCGGTGCGCGGGTCGCGGATGAAACCGGACTGGCAAGAAAAGAGGCTTAGCATCCACGGGACGCCAAGCCTCGTCAAATCAAAGCATCAGCAACCGCCATCTTAGCCGATGTTGGGTGGCATCTTGACGCGTTTGCGGACGTCCGTTTCGAGAACTCCGAATGCCTGCTCATGTCGCTGCAGCGCCATCGACAGAGCGCTCCACAGTCGCTTGGCAGTGAAGTGGTTCAGAATGATCCGTTGAGTCACTTTCACTTCAACTTTGCCGGTAGCATACGGCGTCGGGTTCAGGCCGAGGTCCAGAATCAGCTCTTCGGGAGTGCTCGACACCCGGCAAAAATTCGCGTAGCCGGCGTTGGCATTCGCGTCGCTGACGGTGACTTCCTGCACTTGCTGAGCTTCCGGATTCCGAGCTTCGTCCTGTGTGCTTTCGCTCACGATTGAGTTCTCCCTGAGAGGCTGTGAAATTTCTGCAACAACATTCGATCAGGCCAACCGGCTCTGATTCATGAATCTTCGATTCCATAGCTTATAACATTCACCGTGTTCGTCGGCAACGTCGCCGTACGCGGAACAACAGGAGTCATCTTGATTCGTTCTGATCTGCGTAAAAACGGGCAGAATGGCGAAAGGAAACGAGCCCTCGCCGAAGGCGATTCGTGACCAGCGTAACGATTGACGCGAATGTGCAGGCGATCATCCGCCAGCCAGTAACGCCAGGACATAACCGCCACAGCACAGCAGCGCCCCGATGAGCATTCGCTCAGCGCGGAAACAGCACACCGTTTCGTCACGAAACACCGCGCGCAGACTGCGGAACGGTCTACGATTCCGATCGGCGGTCGTTTTTTCTGCACTCTGAGGCATCAATGACTGTTGGCCTGTTCCAGGTCGATCGTCCGATTGCATCGAACGTGAGGATTCTGACGAAGGGCAGCCTGGAATGCCAATCCTGGCTGCCCATGGCTGTTAAGAATCCTCCGTTTGGCATATGAATCAATTTCCGGAATGCGAACGGACTCCCGGCGGACATAACGCGGTCTGCTGCGTTATGGTTCTGATCCTTTCCAATGAATACCGTCTGAGAACTACGGCAGATTCTGAGCCCATCGGATGACGGACAGCCTCCAAACTCCGGGACCGACACTGTGTGCTGCAGGAGATAACCGGCAGTCGCCGGAAACCCCTGCTGTCACCGATCCGGTATGGACTTCCGACTCACTGCCTGAGCCGTTTCCGCGTCAACGTTACAAACGAGGACGCCGACGAAGACCTCCGGCATGGGCATTGAAAATTGGACGCACATTGGCAGCCGTCAAAGAGTTTGTCAGGCAAACGGCGCCTGCCTGGATTCTGTTGCGGCGACGTGAACTGACGACTGCGACTGTCAGTTTTTTTGTCCACCTTGCCGCCGGACTGTTGCTCGCAGGTTTTCTGTTTCCAGTTGTGGCAGGGAACGCAGTGTTTTTCCGGTTGGGAGCCAGCTTTCAGGACGAATTTCCGGAACAGGCAATGGAACTCCTGGGACCGCTCAACGCCGTTCAATCCGAAACGATCCAGGATCTGGGAGTGAACAGTACCGTACAATTGGTGCTGGCAGGACTGGAAGAAGGGCCTCTCACGGACCAGGCCGGTGCCGACGGACTGCGGGAGTTGACGTTGCCGAGGGATGTTCTGTCCGATACCGGAGAGGTTTCGCTTTTAAAAGGGAGCTTCGGAGGACGATCGGAAGCCGGTCGTCGAGCCGCGGTCCGGAAATTCGGCGGCAGCGCTGAGAGCGAACACTCTGTGTCTGCGGGCCTGAATTGGCTGAAGTCGATCCAACGCGAAGATGGTTCCTGGAACTTTGCCGAAGTCGGTGAGGCAGGCCAGCCCGGCGGAATGAATACCACGGACATGGGAGCGACGTCGCTGGCATTGTTGTGCTTTCTTGGAGCAGGCCGCACCCACGAAACTCCCGGAGAAGATCAGGAAACCGTTCGCAAGGCACTCGAATACCTCGTCAGGAATGCAGAACTCAGCAGTTCCGGGGCGGACTTGCGCGGAAGACATCAAGGCAACTCCGGAATGTATGTGCAGGGCATTGCCTCGATCTGCATCTGCGAAGCGCATGCGATGACACCGGATGATAAGACGCTCAAGCGGCTGGCGTCGGAGTCGATAAAATTCATTGAACGGGCTCAGCAGAAAGTCGGAGGCGGCTGGCGATACAGTCCTGGCGACCCGGGGGACACTTCCGTCGTCGGCTGGCAGGTGATGGCTCTGCAAAGCGCCAAGGCCGGGCGCGTCAATGTGCAGGCCGGAACGTTTCAGGATGCCCGGCGGTTTCTGGATTCTGTCGAGGCAAAGGACGGAGCGTTCTACAAGTACACTGCTGAACACCCCGTGACGGACACGATGACGGCGGTCGGACTCCTGTGCCGCATGTATCTCGGCTGGAAACGCGACAAGCCGGCTATGAAGACCGGTGTGGAGCACCTGGCACAGATCGGCCCGAGCCGCGACAATATCTACTTCAACTATTATGCGACTCAAGTGCTGCATCACTGGGGCGGCCCGTTGTGGGACCAGTGGAATCTGAAAATGCGGGAACAGCTCGTGGAGACGCAGATCACAGACGGTCCTGGAACCGGCAGTTGGGACGTCACTGATCCGCATGGGTACGCCGGAGGAAGAATCTACCAGACTGCACTGAGCCTTCTGACGCTGGAGGTTTACTACCGTCATCTCCCGATTTATCGGCGGTTTGATGAACAGAACGCCGATTAGGGCCCATTCTTCCGTCGTGAAGGTGCCGTCGTGGAAACAGCGTTCCGCATCTTTTCGGCCAATGTACGGACGGATGTCGCACGCATTGCTGACGTCTCTGCTTCAGCGATGCAGCGCACGATCGCTGAGCCCACAATGATGCCGTCCGCGACACCGGCCAGTGCAGCGACTTGTTTCGGGCTGCTGATGCCGAATCCGACGGCCAGCGGCAGGCTCGACTGAGATCGAAGTGATCGCAGTTGCTCGGTCAGTTCACGGGGAAGTTCCCGGCGGACTCCGGTCGTGCCGGCGACGGAAATGCAGTACAGGAATCCTGTCGACGCCTTCAGGATCTGTTGAGTTCTCTCCGCTGAGGTCGTTGGTGCGATCAGTTGCACTAGATCCAGTCCGTGGTCTCTGCTGAGGGCCGCAAGTTCTTCCGCTTCGTCGGCAGGAAGATCCGGAACGATCAGGCCGCTGAAGCCCGCCCGCGCCGCACGGGAGACGAACTCGGAACTGCCGTGTCGGAATATGATGGCAAACGACACCATTGCCAGCACGGGCGGCAGGTTGTGCGTCGTCAATGACTCCATCATGGAAAAAATGCCGTCGACAGTGATACCCTTGTTGAGTGCTCTGGTGTACGACGCCTGAATCACGGGACCATCAGCGATGGGATCACTGTACGGAAATCCCAGTTCGATCAGATCGACCCTGGCGTCCCGCAGGGTCAGCAGCATTTGCCCTGTAGTTTCCAGGTCAGGGTCGCCGGCTGTCAGGAACGGCATGAACGCCATGCGGGATTCGTGTGAGGCACGATCGAAGACTTCGGAAATACGAGACATGGGGCGGAGGCATCCGGCGACTCAAAGGCTGTCGAAACGCGGCGGGGAGCGTAACGTCGACTTCGCTGAACGCCAATCGATCCCAGCACTTCGCGTTCTGACTGTTGTGCCGGTGGCGAAGCCAGTCGCTTTGAAAAAAACCGAGCTTCCAAGCCAGCGACGACTTCGGCTGTCCCAGGTTCTCCCTGACGACGCGATCCAGCTCGGAGACTGTCGGATTAGTTGCGATTCTTTGTGGGGCAGGCTTTCAGCCTGCCGCGCGTTGAGGAATTACCTGTGTTTTTGGATTGCCGAGGCAGGCTAGAAGCCTGCTCCACGATTAAAACGACAGTCCCCGAGGCCGTTGGGGTCGAATGTGGGACAGCCGAACTATGGCTGGGCGTTAAATGGCTTCGGCTCGGGCCGCTGATGCACTCAATCCCTTCGAAAACGCATCTTCCGGAAGTTCTCGGCCGGTCAAAGTCCTGAACTGCAGTTTGAGTTGTGATGCGAATACAGTGGCCGGGTCAATGTAGCGGGCACCGCGAGCGCGGGCTTCTTCGGCGAACGGGGAATCTTTCAGGACGACCGTCAGATCAACCACATTCATCCGTTCGCGAATGATGCCGGGATTGAGTTGCCCCTTCGACAAACCGCAGGGCATACCGAAATCGGCGATGACCAGTGTGTCGCAGCGGAGGTCATGCACGGCGTTCCATTGACAATGCCGCACACCGGCTTCACGGGCCAACGCGCTGGCGGCGTTGTCGGAAGGTCCTGCCAGACTGACGGCCGCACCTTTACTGCCGAAGTACGCAGCGGCCCCGCGAGCCATGCGGCTTTGACCGATGATGGTGACTGATCCGCGACTGGCCCAGTCCGGAGTCCCGGTGACGCCCTGCCCGGCCAGATCAATTGATGCAAACGTTGTGCAGACAGCCTTCCATCCACTGGAGCCCCCCATCAGGACATCGATGCGGTCGGACGATTGAGACAACTCGTCTCTGGCCGACGCAAGGCTGGCCAGGTTTCCTTCGTAAGCCGGATCAACAATCAGTCCGTTGATTTTCATTTTCTCCAGCATCTTCGGAAATTTCGAAAGGTCACCGGGGAGAACCGGCAGGCACCGAATCGGCTTGTCCATCAAGCTGAAGGCCGCGTTCAGAACCCGGGCGGCGATATTCTCCGAATCGCCGGACCCGATGATGCCGACAAATCGCGTCTTGCTGTTGATCTCATCCCAGCGGTAGTCCTCTTTGAGTTTCCAGACAGTCGGCTGCGAGGGAAAGACTTCCATACCCCGCTCCAGTGCCGCATAAATCCAGGGCGAACCGTACTTGCGGCCCAGCAGAGAAAACGTCAGACCGGCGCGACCCAGCCCGATCCCCACGATCGGCACTTCCCGGGCTGTTGTGACGGCGGCGAGCAGCGGCCATGCGGCATCGAGGTCTTCCGTAAGCCATGTGAATTTGACGACATCCGCTTTGGCCTTCAGGCACTGTGCAAACACCTCGTCAATTTTTGACAGAGGCCGATTGATACTGGTATGGGCGATGACCCGTTTGGTACTCCCGAATCGCGGAATGCTGCCGGCAATGTCGAGATCCAGTTCAACCCAGGCGGGGCCGGCAACAATGGCTTCTCGCAACAGCTGAACTCTTTGTTGCTCGCTGCCTTTCCATTTGCCGCCGTCCTTTTCGCTGCGGCAGGAAACCAGAATCGGCTTATCCACCATCTTGATCAATTCGCCGACGTTCGGTTCGTTAATGAAATGGTCCAGACAAAGTTCGATCATATCGCAGCTGCGCGAAGCGTTGAGCAGGTCCGCAGGTGCGAGAGTCCGGGAAGTCGGAGTGACAGAGATGCAGATCATGAATCCGGCCTGTTGCAGGGATCTAGTTCAGGATTTCAGCTTTGTCACGATTCCTCGTGAGAAATGAACTCGCGACAGCTGCTGCGAAGCT
>JANNGQ010000059.1:0-3681 GCA_031403975.1 Planctomycetota bacterium | reverse complement strand
AATGCGTGATACCTGGGCATGTTTTCCGGAGGACGTGCGGGCGACTGTCGCAGCGAGGTTTCTGCGGGCCGGCCGTCCAGGTAAGGCCGCGCGATCGCTTGCGTTCCGTCCTGGTTGTACAGAAAAAAGGACATGGACGGGCGAGGTCCAAAACCAACGGGAAGTTCGATTGGCTGCCTCAGGTTCATGATGCCTGCGGTCCACCGGGAGTCGATCTGGTATGTGACTCCGAACTCGGCGACCTCGCGAATTCGTTCCGCACTGGAGGAGTGGACGTCGATATGCTGGTTGTGCAGAAACTCGGTGCAGATTCGCAGGTCGGCGGCTCGACGAATTGACTCCGCCAGCGCGGCAGTGCTGCCGGCAGTCACGTTTCTCCGGGAATCCAGCTCCAGTGCACATTGCCACGTCGTCATCATCGATCCTCTCGGGATATTGCAACTGGTTGGTTGTGAAATGCTGAGCCGCAGCTCGGACGACGTGCGCGCGATCCATTGTCAGCCCGCACTGTACCTTGACGCACGCCGATTGTGTCGGGCCTGAACGCTGAAACGCCTCATGCCAGGCAGCGCGGAGTCTGGAAGCACCCGGTCATGCTGCATTCCGACCGCGAAGATCGCTATTGTGTGCCCGCTTGCGTCGACAGGAAACATCAACATCGGCAGGGACACGGCGCAACAGAGCGGTACCGTCGCCGGAATTCGCCAAACATAGTGGAGGCCCTATGCAGACGATCGGTGTCGGGATGATAGGCAGCGGCTTCATGGGATTGACCTACAGTGAAGTCGTGGCGAGGCATGCCACAGGCTGCCGGTTGGTGGCAATCACGGGAGGACGTCGCGCTGTGCAGTTGGCGGCGGACTACGGCGTGTCTGTGGAAACGTCGATCGATGCACTTCTCTCGCGGGACGATGTCCATGCCGTGGTGCTGGCGACTCCCGATTTGAACCGACTCGAATTAACAAGAAAGGCGGCCGCGGCAGGGAAGCATGTGCTGGCCGAGAAGCCGATGGCTCCTACGGTCGCGGAATGTGATCAGATGATCGCCGCGTGTGATGCAGCCGCGGTGAACCTCGCCGTCGTGAAGACCGAACGATACCGAAAGATCACTCGGAAGGCGAAAGAGTTGATTGACGACGGATCACTCGGCCCGGTGCAGATGCTGCGCACCGTATCAGCATTTCCGTTGCCCCTGGCCAGGCAACTGTTTGCAGAGCGGTCGTGGATGGCCGATCCTCGGGGCGGCGGACTGTTCATGGGAATGGCGTCGCACAACACAGATTTTCTGCGCTGGCTGACCGGTCGCAACGCCGTCAAGGTGTTTGCTCAGGCGACAACCTACAGTGACTTCCCCGGCCCGCCACTTTCGGTCATGGCACAAATCATGTTCGAGGGGAACATCATGGCACAAATGTGGATCACCGGAGAATTGCCCACTCCGAGTCTGCCCAGCAGCGAGGTCCGGTTCCAGGTCTTTTGCCGCGATGGCATGCTTGATCTCGAGAACTTTGAGTACCTGGATATCGGCAAGGGGGACAAATGGGAAAGAGTCTACACACCGGAACGATTTGACTACCTGAAGGAGCCGAAGTCGCCGATCCGGCTGTATCCGCACATTGGAGTTGTCCAGGAATTTATCGACAGCATCCGCGAGCAACGCTCGCCGCTCGTCGGTGGAGCGGAAGGCCGAGCGGCGGTCGAGTTGTGCGAAGCCTGCCTGATCTCGGCGAGGATCGGCGAGGCAGTGTCGTTGCCATTGTGACACGAGGTAATGTTGTTGGTACGCGGACAGGCTGAGATCGAATCGCCATTGGGCTCGTCCCGGAGGTTCACCGGCTTATGCGCTAGTCGCGAACACAGTCGCTGATACAAGTGGAGTAGTGCAAAAAGCCGTTGAACCACCGGGGTAAACCCGGAGGCGGGAAAAACGCACGGAAAGTCCCCGGAGGATCTTCATGACCGAATCAGCGCCCCTCGATTCTCCCGCCACCTGCCCTCTCACCTGGCCCGAGCAGCGACGGAATCTGATCCTGTTTGCGGCCTGCACAGGGACGCAGTATCTGGCGGCTCCCGTGCTGTACGTCGGCATCACTCAGGCTGCGTTGTGCGATCGCCTCGGAGCCGACGCTCGTACGTCGAATCTGCCGGCGACGTTGTTTTTTGCGATGACCGCGACGCCGGCGCTGTTCGCGTGGTTATCGCCGGGGGTATCGTCACTGAAGCGGAATCTCAGCCTGTTCTACAGCACGTCCGCTCTGATGCTGGCCGCGCTGGCCGTGACATTGGCGCTGCCCCTCTCCAGTCAGTTCAAACTGGCGGTCGTCGTTTTGCAGGGGGGCGTCTCTGGCGCCGTCATGCCGGCGGCTATCGCGTTGTTGTGGGAAGTGATGGCTCGAGGATCTGACGAATCGCGCCGCGGCCTGGCACTGAGCATGGCATTCGGAGCCGGACCGTTACTGGCGGTGGTCGGCTCATTCGGCCAGGCAGCACTGCTGGGCGGCGACTTGTTTGGATTGCATTTTGCGGGTCTTTCGTATCCGATGAATTTCATAATCCTGTTTGCGGCCGGAGTCCCCGTGATGGGACTGGCGGCGATTTTTTCGCAGTTTTTTGTCATCGTCGCAGGTGAGCAGGAACAGCAGCGGAGCCCCGTTTCGTCGGTGATCGGCTTGCTGATCGGTCTGCCGCTGATGTTCGCGGCCGTCGCGTTGATGCAGTATTCCTCGGCTTCGGCGGATGTCCCGGTCGAGGCGATGCGTGCAGTGCCCCTGTTCTCCGGGACGGGGCTTCGCACGATGAGTGGCATTTGCGCAGTGAGTGCTGCATTGTCGTTCAGCTATCATTTTCGGACGATTCTTCAGCAGAGAGTCCTGCTGCTCGCGACGCTCGTGACGATTCTGGTCTACTCCGGCAATGTCATTCCGTCCAACATGAATCTGTATTCGTGGGAAGCATTGGGAGACCTCCCCGAGAAGTACGCCGGCGTACAGAACATGCTCCGCTTCAGCTTCAAAGTGGTCGCCGGTGTCGTGTTGGGATGGGTGTTGACTCGCACAAATCCGCGAGCCGGCATTCTCGCGACCTCATCGATCTATCTGGCCGCTCAGCTCTGGGCGATATTCGTCACGGGGCCATGGTATCTTGTCGCGTTCGGAATTCACGGGGCGGGAGAACTGGTGGGCGTGTATGCGCCGAATTATATCGTATCGGCATCACGGCCGGACCAGTTGCGGCGCAATATGGCTTTCGTGACGATGCTGATGGTTCCCGCCGCACCGGCCGGATATCTGTACGGGGCCATCGTGGATGGCGTAAAGCGGGCCGGGTGGACGACGTCAGATATGAACAGTGCGTCGCTGGGATTTCGCCTGAGCTTTCTGGTGTGCGGCCTGTTGATTCTGAGCGGCATCCTGTTGGCAATTACGCTGCTGCCAGCCAGACCGAGACCAGGTTCAAAGGACTAGCGGTCGATCGCATTCTCAGGTCACAAGGAGCTTCGCGATGCCTTCACTCAGGATCATCAGTACTGGTCGGATTGACGAACGAGAATCGGCGTTTCCTCAAGCTGTGCAGCTTCCTGACGGAGACATACTTTGTTCGTTCAGTGTTGGCGGCGGGCACAAGCTGCGCGCCAGTTTTGGTGAAATCCAGGCCGCCTCGGCGCGCATGGCGCACATTACT
>JANNGQ010000058.1:0-2164 GCA_031403975.1 Planctomycetota bacterium | reverse complement strand
GACGACAGCTGGGACGGTCGCTGGGGAATCTACTCCAGTCAAAGCCGGCACACCGGGGGAGTCCAGGTTCTGCTGGGCGATGGTTCTGTCCGTTTCATATCCGAGAATATTGATGCGGGCAATCCGGGTTACACGGGTGGTGAAGTGACCGGCGGAAAGAGCCCGTACGGGATTTGGGGTGCACTTGGCACGAAATCCGGAAGCGAAGTCCCCGGAGAGTTTTGAGATTGAATGCGGGCTTTGTCAGGTGCTCGTCCGACGTGTGTTTCGTGGCTGATGTTGCCGACATGTTTTTCGGGTGACTTGGCAGGCGAGACAATTGTCTGGTATTTCAGAGGTCGGTGGCTGTGTCGTCAGCCACCGACTTTTTTTTGGTTCTTACGGAAAATGTCGACACGCCATCGGAAACTCATTTTTTCTGTCGTTGCGTTTGCCGCGATCAGCGTGGCAGTGATCTGGCAGTGGTGTCGCACTGCCGATCCGCAAACGGAATTCGCTGCCGCCAGGCGAGAGCAGTTTACTGATCCTGAACGGGCATACGGCCGATGCCTTCAGCTCCTGAAATCGACGCCGGATTCACGCTCAGTCCTGATGCTGGCGGGAGAACTTGCCGACCGCACAAACCTGCCTGCCGCAGCCCTGACGCACTACCAGCATCTGGCTGCCGCTTCTCCGCAGGATGTTGAAATACGGAATCGCGTTGCACAGCTTGCATTACAGCTCGGTCGCCTCAGCGAGGCTTACTCTGCGATCCTGGAAATGGACCGCATCCGGCCAGGAAATTCAGCCATTCAGCGGCAGCACGCAGATTTGCTGCTCTCGCTGGGCAATCGCCTGGAATCACTGAAGCCTTTGTTCATGCTCGTCCGCAACAGGAACTACCTGCTGGACGAACTGATCATGCTCGGTTCAGCGGAAGAACTTCTGGAAGACCGCAAGCTCCTTGATCTCGCATTAACGCACGACTCAGAGAAGGCTGCCGCGCTGACGGCGCTCGGGCGTCTGGAAGCATATAGTAATAAGTTTACGGAAGCAGTGAAGTTGCTGCGCCAGGCTGTTGATACAGGAAATGCGGTTCCTCAGGATGCCGTTCCTGCCCTGGGTCGTGCGTTGCTTGCGGCGAACGATTTCGAGCAACTGAATCTTTGGAGACAACACGACGCTCCGGGGGCATTGCAGCATCCGGACACGCAGTTTGTCCTCGGCGAGATGAGCGCCAGGAATGGACACTTGTCAGATGCTGTGTCTCATCTGAACAGTGCCATTCAGTTCAACCCGAATCACCGGGCGGCCTGCCAGCTGATGGGTTCTGTCGTTGCAGAATCGGGCGATATCGAAGGGGCTCGGCGATTTCTTGACCGCGCTGCGCTGCTTGACGAAACAGAGCGTGTGCTGCGTCGACTCTTGTTTAAACATCGCGATGCCGCACTGATGCGGAGGACCGCAGAACTGATGGAGCTGTTGGGCCGGCCGACCGAAGCATGGGCCTGGTGGATTGCACTGAAGACCTACCATCCAGACGATTCAGCGGGCGCTGCGGAAAACGCCACCCGGCTTTCTGATCGTGCTTCTGCGGCGAGTGATCAGGTCGAGCGGCCGATTGTCGATCAGCTGTTCTATCGCGGCAGTATTTCGGAATCGCCCCGGCACAGCACTCATCCGGAACTTGCGAATTCACCGGCATCAACCGTCAGTCAGATCCGATTTGAAGACATTGCCCCGCAACTGGGACTGGATACGCCGTATTTCGGCGGCTTCAGCGGCGAGCCCAGGGGACTGTGGCTTTATCAGGTCGACGGTGGTGGTGTCTCCGTGACGGATGCGGACGGCGACGGTCATCCGGACCTCTACTTCGTGCATGGCAACGTATGGCCACCTGATCTGACGGATTCGCGTTGTCGGAATCGAATGTATCGCAGCCGAGAACGGCTGTATGACGACGTTTCCTCTGTTTCGGGTGCCGACAGCCCCGGGCTCGGTCAGAGTGCCGCTGTCGGCGATTGTGATGCGGACGGTTTTGAGGATTTATATATTGCCGGCATCGGTGCCCGATCAATACGCCGATCTTGCGCGTCCCGTGCACCACGCGCGAAGTAGAACCGCAAACCTGCCGCGCTGTCGAGGCGAAGGCTTGACGCGCCCTGCGTTTCCTGTCCTGCTAACG
>JANNGQ010000057.1:0-3100 GCA_031403975.1 Planctomycetota bacterium | reverse complement strand
GTGATCAATGTTTTTATCATCACCCTCATTATACTGAACATAGTAGCTGTGATGCTGGAAACGATGCCTTCTATACAAAAGGATCCGGGGTTATTGCGTTTTTTTTGATTCTTTCGAACTGGTTTCTGTAATACTATTCACGATAGAATATGTGCTGCGGGTCTGGAGCAGCAACCATGAAAAAAAATATAAGGGCAGGTTTTGGGGCAGGCTGAAGTACATGCTTTCCCCGGGAGCATTGGTAGATCTTATTGCTATCATTCCTTCCTATTCAATTTGTCGGGAGTCCGATTCACGGCACAAGACTCATTCAGGGTTACGGGAAGGAAAGGAATGGCCCTTGTCTGAGTCTTAGGTCGCAGCAGACACTTATGCGGAAAATCACTACAATCCGTCGCAGGATTCGACGAACCGTGCGTCGACGTATCGTTTGCGAGGAATCGACTGACATTTGCAGATATGGCGGGTGGTTGACATTCGGCAACACTTTTGTCCATCGCAGTTCAATTGATTGTCGGTATCACAAAATGTGCTGCAGGGTACGAACACCGGACGGGGTCCCAGCTCGGCGGGAAACTTCATGAAGAAGCAGATTGGCTGAACAACCTTGGTTTCAAGTCAATAATGACGTTGCCCGTCCAGGCGGCGTGCTACCGCGATGAACTGGAGCGGCCATGCCATCTTTGTCACAATTCGCCTCGAAGCCGTGGATCTTGAAAAACAACTCGCGAATCGGGAGCATCCGGGAATGCGGTCGACGATCCTCCATGGCTATTTTCGTTGGAATGCTGCTGCTGACTTCGACCCAGACCGCAAAGGGTCTGCAGCCGAACCGGACAACCAGATTTCAAGCGGTGAGTCAGGAGGAGGCGTGGAAGCTTCTCCCGCAGTGTGAGGAGGGTGCAGGACAAAAGCTGCCCGCCTGGGCTCTGGTTCTCGTCACGTCAATGCCATACACGACGGCATCGATGCTGGAACTGGACACAATCTACCGGACGAGCGATGAACTGGATCACGGCTTTCGCGCTCGCCTGCGCTGGACGGCGGCGATGGCGAATGGCTGTGAGTACACTGCTCAGTATGCTCTTTCGGACATGAAACGGGCCGGGATGAGCGATGACGAGGCTGCTCAGTTTGTCGCGGGAACATTCAAATCGTCGCCGGAGGAAAAGTACGCACTTCAGTTCGTGCGCGGTCTGACGCTCAAGGCATATCAGGTCACTGACGAACAGTTTGCTGCACTTTCCGAGGGCATTGGTGAACGCCAGACGATGGCAGTCGTTCTGCAGACTGCGTATGCGACTTTTCAGGACCGGATGATGCAGACTCTGGGAGTTGACGTCGAGCCGGGCGGCCCGCTCGTCCCGCTGAACCTGCGGTTTGCCGCCGTCGCGGCCGATCAGAAAATCGTGATGCCGCGCCCGGACGTCCCCCATCCGGCAACGCTTCCCGATCCAGTGCTGGAGATCCCGGCGGACTGGACAACCGCGTTCTCGTTCGACCAGCTTCAGGCAGGGATGGCAAAGCAACGAGCGAGACCAGAACGGATTTCGATTCCGGCGTGGGGAGACGTTCAGTCTCGCATACCGCAGCACATCTATCCGGTGAAGAAGGCAACTCGGATCAAATGGAGCCTCTGCGTGTTGGGGCACCAGCCGATGCTTGGAGCTGCCTGGCTGCGGACGATGAAAACCTGGCGCCGTGAATCCGGTTCGGATGACGTGTTCAACGAAAGTTTGTTCTGGGTAGTGACCCGGAATCTGCAATGCTTCTATTGAATGGGTCATACTGAAATGCTGCTCGCGGTCGCGGGCCTGGATTCGGAGAAAATCCGCGAACGAACATCGCGACTGGCCAGTGGCGACTGGACCGGGTTTCCTGCCTGCGAACAGGTGGCGTATTCTTTCGTAGGCAGGCAGTCACGGGATCCAGCGGCGATCGGTGATGCTGACGTTAAGCAGCTCACAGAATTCTTCGGCCCCGAACGGGCACTCGACGTCATCTGGTGGTCGTGCCGGTGCCACTACATGACTCGCGTGGCCGATGCACTGCAGTTACCGCTGGAGATGGAAAACGTCTTCAAGGACCCGTTGCCGCCGAAGGACGCAGCGAATTAGTCGAGTACGGTGATGTGCCAACGACATTCGATCACCGACGACACCGACAAGCCGAGCCGATAGAATCCCCTTCGGAAGTGCTCACGGCAGCCGATTGGTTCAGACGGTCGGAGAACGGTCGTGTGCCGTCAGAAATCAGGCATCCATGATGTCGAGGTATTCTGGCTCTTGGCTCTGGAACTTCCGCAGCGGGCATTCGACGAAAAGGACGTGGGGGCAAGGAATGGCCAAAGAATTACTCACCAGTATTGACCACACTGTTGACGTTTCCGCGCCGGCACTGATTCATCTGCGCACAATCCTGGAAGACTAAATGAACGATCCACAACCGGCGAATCGCAGTGTATGGGTGCTCATGTTCGACCAGCCGGGTCTCAATGACTCTCCAGACGACTGGCATTCGGACGCCTTCAATGGTCTTGAATTGCATTCGACGTTCTTCGAGCAGTACCTGCTGCAGGATGTGCGGGATTCTGCCAGTCTGCCAGATGTACTCGGCGGCAAGGATTCAACGGATCGGTTTGTCAGCGGGCTTCGTCAGCATGGTACGTCCACGGGGTTGCTGCGGATTGCCTGCGGCAATTCCGTCACTCCGGACGATGCAACCGGCTTGAGTCCGGACCTGATTGTCGAACGCAGTCTGCCCGACCGACCACACGAGGCCGTTGATGCGGTCACCACTCGTTGGCAGGCAGATCAAGAGCTGCGATCCGCGCTGAGATCGGACCTTGTCTGGATCTTGGCACGGGCGAGTTCCGGGATCTCTGCCTTCGCTGGCTTTGTGCTGGAGTTGATTCAGCGACTGCGAACGAATACGGCTCCGTCGGAGAATCAGACGGCAATTCTCATCGTGTCGGCCGTTCGCGGTTCGGATCGGACCGTGGCAGCACCATTCATTGCCGGGATGGCCGATAGCCGCGTTCATGCGCCTCTGTGGATCGACAACGGAGTGCCGCACGCCTGCCGAATTCAGACGGTCGTCG
>JANNGQ010000056.1:0-2227 GCA_031403975.1 Planctomycetota bacterium | reverse complement strand
GGCTGGACGTCGCGGCAAAGCTATTGCCAAGCGACCTAGGTGATGCGGTACAGGCGGGTCAGGTCGGCTAGCGCATCTTTTTGCTGTTCCGTCAGGACGGTGCGGCCACGATTTGAAACCGCTAATGAACACTAATGAACGCTGATAGAAGCCGAATGTGGTGACAACAATGCCGTGAAAACGACTACGTCTTTTTACAGAAGTACATCCTTAACGACCGTTCCTTCCACATCCGTCAGCCTGCGTTCCAGGCCATTGTAGTAAAACGTCAGCCGTTCATGATCAAGCCCGAGCAGATGCAGGATGGTGGCATGGAAGTCGTGGACGGTGACGATATTCTCGACGGCCTTGTACCCGAATTCGTCGGTGGCTCCGTAGCTGAACGGGGCCTTGACGCCGGCTCCGGCGAGCCAGCAGGTAAAGCCTTCGGGATTGTGGTCTCGTCCGCTCGCACCCTTCTGAAATGTCGGCATGCGGCCGAATTCGGTACACCAGACGACAAGCGTATCGCGCAGCAGACCGCGCTGTTTGAGATCCGAAATCAATGCTGCCGTCGGCTGATCCAGTACCGGGCCGTGCAGACGGTACTGCTGCTCGATTGACTTGTGGCCATCCCAGTTGCTGACACCTTCTCCGCCCGTCTGATACGCACCGTTGAACAGCTGAACGAAGCGAACTCCCTGCTCGAGAAGTCGTCGGGCGAGGATGCAGTTCTTCGCAAACGCGGCTTTCAAGTGGTTCTCCGGATCATCCGCGCCGTACATCGCAATTGTCGATGCGGACTCCGTCGCCAGATCGCTCACTGTGGGAATGCTCAACTGCATCTTCGCCGCCAGTTCGTAGCTGGAAATCCTTGCCGCGAGTTCCGTATCACCGGGAAAATGTTCCAGGTGCCGATCGTTCAGTCGCTTCAGAAAGTCGCGAGTCGTCTCGTCCGTCGTCGCGGAGATCGACTCCGGCCTCGCGAGATTTCTGATCGGCAAAGTCGCATTGAAATCCGTCCCCTGAAACGCCGCAGGCAGGAATCCGGAGCCCCAGTTGTTCACAGAATTCTGCGGTGTGCCGCGAGGATCGGGAATCGCAACATACGCCGGCAGGTTTTCGTTTTCTGTTCCGAGAGCATACGACGTCCAGGCTCCGATGCTGGGGAATCCGTCCAGAGTGAAGCCCGTCGACATGTAGTTCTCGCCGGGCCCGTGTGTGTTCGTTTTGCCCTTCAACGAATGCAGAAAGCAAATGTCATCCGCCAGCGCGCCCAGACGCGGGACGAGGTCCGAGATCATCTTGCCGGATTCGCCCCGCGGCTGAAACTTCCAGGGACTTTGAGTCACATGGCCCTGTTCTCCCTGAAACGTAATGAGCTTGTCGGCTCCTGGCAGCGGCTGACCGTGACGAGCGATCAGTTCCGGCTTGTAATCAAACGTGTCCAGATGACTGCAGGCACCCGAGCAGAAGATAACGATGACACGTCTGGCCGCAGCAGGAAAGTGCGGATGACGCGATGCAAACGGATGAGCCGGCTCAAAAACCGGTCGGATCGGGGCCTTTCCGCTGACGGAGCCGATCAGCTTTTCATCGGCCTTCAGCAGCCCCTGCTCCGCCAGCATCATCGTCAGAGCAAGGCTGCTCAACCCCGTGGCGGCGTGATCGAGGAACCCGCGACGGTCGAGGAGATGCAGGCCGGACAGCTGTGGCGATGTGTGTGTCATAGGCTTCGTACTACTGACGTTCTGAATCTGCGCAGTGCTCGGAAGTCCTTGTGCTGAGCGTCACGAACGAAGTACTTGTTCCAATCGCAGGATTTGACCACGGATTTCCCAGCGCGGGATTCGCCCGCAACCCAAACGAGATTTGTTTTGACCGCAGAGGGCGCAGAGGTTCGCAGAGGAACGTGAACGCGGAGTCGACATGGACTTCTCTGCGTACCTCCGCGTCCTCTGTGGTGAATCCAGCTGTTTTCTTTTCACCTGTCCCGGCGTGAATTCTTCGCGCCCTGCGCAGATTCAGAACGTTAGTAGTACGGATCGCACGCATGAGTCGCGTTGTGTTTATAAGTGAAATCCGCGAAATCCGCAGTTATAAACTCTTACATGGTCATCTTTGGGTTGCAGCCGAAGACCGTGCCAGGCCGTCTCAGGCTTTTTCCCGGTCGCCCGGGCATCTGCTGAATCGAACGTCTCATCCCAATGCATCGTGCAGCACATGGCCATCGGCTTCACCGAGGGCG
>JANNGQ010000055.1:0-1807 GCA_031403975.1 Planctomycetota bacterium | reverse complement strand
ATCGATCCGGCAAGAACTGCCGATTTCAGGACACGAAACAGATGGGCAAAATGAGCAGGTCATGCGGCCAGTCCGAACAGTAAACCGTGCGAACAAGTCTGCATTGCGGACTCACCGCGACAGTGAAGTCGCAGCGTTCCGCTGAGTTTGCAGGGCTGAAACAACACTGTTCTGATTCGCATCAGGCAAGTCCTGCCGCACAAGTCCTGATTCAGAACTGCAACATCGCTGGAATTACAGAATCCTGCGATTCGGCTCAAGTCTGGTTTCTGCCACGAAGAATCTCATGGATCACATGGCCATGAACGTCAGTCAGGCGACGCGGAATACCATTGTGATAAAACGTCAGTCGTGTGTGGTCGATACCCAGCAGATGCAGCGCTGTGGCATGAAGGTCATAGGAGTATGTCGGGTTCTCTGCCGCCTTGAATCCGATCTCGTCACTGGTGCCGTAGCTCGTGCCGCCCCGAATGCCGCCCCCGGCGAGCCAGGCTGTGAAAACACCGGGATTGTGGTCACGGCCCTTCTGACTGCCCTGCATGAATGGCTGACGACCGAATTCAGACGTGCAGAAAACCAGAGTCGATTCGAGCAGACCGCGTGACTTCAGGTCGGTCAGGAGTGCATGGACTCCCGTATCCAGTATCCGGCCCCAGTAGCCATGATCCCGAACGATATCTTCGTGCGAATCCCAATTGGGCCGGATCTTCTTCGAACTCGTGTTCTCGGCGCCGCAAAAAATCTGAACGAACCGTACGCCGCGTTCAACGAGGCGTCTGGCAAGAAGGCACTGACGTCCAAATGGTCCGATGTCTTCATCGGAAATCGCATAGAGCCCGTGAATGGTCTCGGTTTCCCGCGACAGGTCTACGGCCGCGGGGGCACTGAGCTGCAGCTTTGCGGCAAGTTCGTAGCTGGCGATCCGTGCTTCCAGCAGTGAATCTCCCGGATGATCGTCGGCGTGCTGACGATTCAGCAGCCGGAGAAAGTCCCGGCCTGAACCTCCAAACGGCCGGTCATCTTCCGCAGGGAACAGATTGGCAAGCGGAGGCTTGTCGGCGGCTGTTTCCAGTACAGTTCCCTGATGCACGGCCGGCAGAAAACCGGACCCCCAGTTGATCACTCCGCCGGGCGGCAGACCGCGTACATCCGGCAGCACAACGAACGCGGGCAGGTTGCTGGTTTCACAGCCAAGACCGTAAGTCACCCACGATCCCATGCAGGGGAATCCGGGTCGGATGAACCCGCTGTTCATCATGAACATGGCCGGACCGTGCAGCGCTGATTTATTCTGCATGGAATGAACGAAAGCCATATCGTCCACATGCCGGGCCATCAGGGGAAAGAGATCGCTCAACGGGCGTCCGCATTCTCCATGCTGCCGAAACCGCCAAAAACTCTTTGCAAAGGAACCTGCCACACCGGCAAACGTCTGCTTTCCGAGCTCAGCATCAAACGACGTCCCGTGGACCCTGTCCAGTTCCGGACGAAAGTCCCAGGTGTCCACATGGCTCAGACCGCCGGGACAGAAGATCTCGATGACGGAGTTTGCGGTGGCCGCATGATGACAACCGCCACGGTCCGGAATACGGGACTGCTCCGCTCCAGAAATCGATTCGCAGCCCATCATTGCTGAAGCGGCTGCTAATCCAAAGCCGTCACCGAGCTGGCTCAGGAATTGCCGTCGACTTCTGATTTGGCTAAGGCACTGCGGGTGAATCATTGACTGGGAACCTCAGGCGCTGTCGTAGTCCTCAAACAAGCGATCCCATGGGGCCTGGGGACTGTCGGTTTTATCGTGGGGCAG
>JANNGQ010000054.1:0-2398 GCA_031403975.1 Planctomycetota bacterium | reverse complement strand
TGATCCGCGAGCGAGCGTGCTCGATCTGGTAGCGAATGAATTCATCCGCATCCGCATAACCAGCCTGAGCATTGTCCGAGACTGTGGCCACGGTTCTGATTCCTGCCTGAACCCTGAAACTGCAGTGGTGCTGCCGTAATTCTCTGCAGATCCTGAATTAACAGAGTGTATCGGCCAAACTGCCTCGCCGTCAGCGAAAACAATCCTGTCGGGCCGATTGCACCGACTTTGGCCGCCGGACTGCCTTGTCGCCCACTGTGTCGTCCGGGGGTAGTAACCAACCACCGATTTCGAACGGGATCTCAAGGCGTTCGGCCTTCTTGTGGATAGCCTTATTGATCTTTGCAGCCAGGTCCTTGTTCTCCCGGTCAACGTACAGCCGGATGAGTCTTTCCAGGCCGTTGCCGAATTCCTGCACGACGCTGCCCTTGGCGTGGCTGATGCGGCGGAGGTCAAAACTGTCGAGCCTGGCGACCGCGTGGGTTACATTCGGTGCGAATCGCAGCCGGGTGCCTTCGCCGGTTTTCACGATCGTCGTGTTGACTTCAAACACGACGTGCAGGCTGACGTCCGCAACGGCATCCGCACTGATGCTCCAGAGCAGTAGGCCGTAACTCCACTGCTGCTGACGCCCGGTGATTTTGAGTCGGGCCGCGATGCGGACTTCATATCGTTGAGTCCCTGCGACAGGAGCGTCCAGCCGTGCGGCATGGAGTTGAAACGTCGTCTCTGGTTCGACGAGCGCACCGGATGCCTGCAGCCAGGAACCGTGATTAACTTCCGTCCAGCGGCGACTGGTCTTCAGCTTGCCGTCGTCAACGCGGACGTGGACTCCTGACTGAATGCGCTTCTCATCGCCCCAGCCGTCGTCGTCATCAAACTTCGGTGGCAGAAGATGCAGCACAATGCCGCGGATGAACTCCAGAGCCTCGGGGGCGAGTTCGCTGCTGATCGGTCGGGATCTGGATTCAGCCGGAGCCGCCATGTCGGTCGGCGATTCCTGATTCGAAACGAGCGTTCTCGCTGCGCCCGTCGTCTCGTGTGAACCCAGGGATATCGCCAGCATTATGAGCCAGCCGACTCCCGTGCGACGAACACGTTTGTTCATCTTCGTTGGTCTTGCAACTTTTGCGTCCACAGGCAGTTCCTCCAGCCAGGAACTGTACCCGTGTTTCATCGTTCGGACGACGCGAGTTTTCTCTACGATCGCTGGTACTCCCACTCCCTGGGGGCTGTCGGTTTTCACGTGAGGCTGGAAGCCTGCCCCACGGGCAATCAAGTCAAGGCAGGCTGGAAGCCTGCCCCACGAGCAATCGCGTCAAGGCAGGCTGGAAGCCTGCCCCACGAGCAATCGCGTTCACAGGATCCCTACCTTGCTTTTGCGGGCCTATGTCCAGCACAATGACCGAGTTGACAAAGAAGTCCGAATCCTTGCGGCGGTCGATTCCTGGCTTTGGTTTCGTGCGCTGCCGGAGTTCCGGACTTTTTTTCGACGGCCTGCCTCAAAACTGATGACCGGAGTCGGACCATGACGGGAACTGTTCTGGAGCGCAGTCTGCATTCTGTTGTCAGGCGGTTGCAGAAAGTGCGAGTGCTCCGTCGGCAGACATTCTGTTGGCTGCTGCTGCTCGTGCCGGCGGTTGCCGTCACGCTGTGGCTTCCGGCTCGGCTCGGGATCCTGCCGCAGGAGTTTCCGGTTGTGCTGGGCACGACCGTCATCGGTATTATTCTGGCCCGGCTGTTCGCCAGGTGCCCGACGTACAACGAAGCTGCGCGTCTGGTTGAGCAGACTCATCCGGACCTCAACGACGCAGTGATCACTGCTGTACAGGTATCGCAGCGAACCGGCCAGCGTCCGTCTGTTCTCGCCGCGATGGCAGTCCATGAAGCCGACCAGCTCGCGCGGCAGAGAGATTGGTCTTCGTCCGTTTCCGGCTGGCAGATCGGCAAGTGGACGCTGTTGAGTTTACTTTCGTTTCTGCTCATGGTGTCCAGCGTCACGGCGGCCAGTCGCTATGGCCGCGACCTGATCCGTCAAGCGACCGTCGAAGGCATCGCCGCGGACCAGGCGAAGAAGTCCGCAGAACTTCTCACCGAACTGGCCATCGAACCGGGCGACACAGAAATCGAACTCGGATCGGCGCTGACCGTCGTCGCCCGGTTTCCCGGTGTTGTGCCGACTCAAGCGGTCCTGGAATTCACAGACACTCAGAATGTGTCGCGGCAGATGGCGATGGCGGAAACCGTTGACGCCGGAGTTTTCGCGGCCCGGATGGAAGAAATGTCGGGTGACGGAACATACCGGGTTCTCTACGACGAGGGAGCCGATTCCGAAAGAGACGCGAAGCCACAGATGTCGACCTCGTTTCGAGTCCGCACATTTGTCCGTCCGAAGCTC
>JANNGQ010000053.1:0-2851 GCA_031403975.1 Planctomycetota bacterium | reverse complement strand
GCTCCAGCCGGGATCATCACCTTCCGACCAAGAATCCATGGTCCGGTATCGACCACGATATGACCTACCCCCGCCTCAGCGGAGGCGTCATCAATGTGGCCAATTTTGCGACGATATTCCGGGCACCGTTGAATGACCAGGACCCGCCTCCACGACGCATTACCGATCTTGAACCTGACGTCTGAAAAGTTATGTCGTAGGACCCTGTGTGCGCACTCTGTTGGTCATGAAAGACAACCGCGTTGTCATTCGGTCCGGAAGTTGTGAAGAACTCAAATGTCCCGCGTGTGCCATCAAGCCGATTCCCGGTTTCACTTCCAATCTGCAATTCATCCGCGCCGCCACGATCAATAATTGTGAGTTCAATGTCTTCGGGCACATCGCCCACCCGGATGTCGGTGCTTTCTGCATTGGTGTAAACGGAAATGTTCTGGACCTCTGTCATCGAAACGACCGACAATGCACCGACTCGCGTGAAAGCACTTCCGCTCACGATGTAGGGTCGCTGGTCTCCGTCGCTGAGTCGGTCCAGGATTGAGACTCGATTACGACCATCACCGCCACGAATATCGATGGAGGGCGAATTCAGTCGATAGAACTGCTGGAAATCTGTACCGACTCGAATATCATCGTCTCCGATTCCGGCGTTGACCGTGATTGCGATTCCAGGTGCATTGCCGATTGAAATGAAGTCAGCGCCGTCACCTGCGTCGACGGTGATCGACTGCACGGCCGAGAGTGGAAACTCGGCAAGGAATACCCCAAGATCCCCCGTACCGGGAAGCGAGCCGGTTCCCGGAGTATCGATACCAAGGTCGATCCCGACTTGAAGCTTGCCGGTTGCTGTGTCCGACGAAATCGTGATGTGATCGTTACTCTCGCCTGGGCCGCCACGGATCAGCAGTTCACCGGTCAACCCATTGAGTAGTGCATGGTAGTTCGCGTTCCGATACGGATTGAGCGTGTAGCGGTATGTCTCCTCCAGCATCAGGCTGACCGCTTCGGAAATCAGCTCCCGCCGGCCGCCGGTGCCATTTGGTGACATCAGGCCTGCAGCACTGACGTATTCGACACCATTGAAGTCTATGGTCAACCCTTCCGGCGCCGTGTGCACCGGACGACCCGGATCCGTCGCCGGAGAGGTCGCGTTGAACGCCGTCAGGAGGTGCCTGACAGAACGTCCGTCGAACGCCCAGAGATCCGCAAGTGCTCCGCCACTGACGGGTCCACTGACAGAATCCCCCTGATTGGTGTTTTGGGCGCGAGCCGTGAAGGTGTCGGTCGTGCCAAAACCCACCGCATGTCCAAACTCATGAAGAACGTAAGCATACAAGTCGCTGAGGCCTGCGGCAGGAGTTCCTGCTAGGGCGTCTCCAACAAACGGATTAGTGATTGTTTGAAACTCCCAGGAATCCGACGGGATTGGATCGAGGTACCAGCCGGCCCCGTCACCGCGTCCATCACCGTCAGTATCCGATCCCCGGCTGATCGTCATGCTTCCGCTTAAAGGGGTTACGCCGTCAAAATCCCGAGGACCCGCCACAGCCCCTATGCCTGTTCCGGTAGAACTCGCGCTGACTTCAATGCGAAATGTATTTGAACCATTGCTGTAGTTAAAATCCTCGATCGTGTTCTCCCAGACGTTAAGCATCGCATCCACGACTCCGCGCGCGGTCTCGGCTTGTGTGCCCCAAAGGCCACCAAATCCATCTGAGTCGTCGCCTGCTGTGCCTCGATTCGTCCATTCGATCGCTGCCAACAGCAGTCGAGACTCAAGTTGTTCCGGCCGCGGTACGGAAAACGAACCTCGACGACGGCTGCGTGCAGTTTTGTGATGTCCTTGAAGCCAGCGGCGAAGATTCATGACATGCTCCCTAGGCAATGGATGGTCGATGCGGGGATTTCTGCGCTGGCACTCAGCGCACGGCCGGAAGAAGGTCACCGATGCCGAACACTTCAATACTCGGGACGCGGCAGACAGCGATCTCTGCTTTCTCAAGTGCGCTTTCTGAAAATGCATCCCGAAGGAATCAGCCTTTCGGAATGGATTTCCAAAAATGATTGGCGACTCAGTAGCTTGTCCAGTTGGCGCCCCGCCGGGGCAAGCCCGACGGAAGCGATCATCAAATGGCCCGGAACGGCGGGCCGTCCCCGGATTTCCGTCGGGCTCGTCCCGGCGGGATCACAACTGAGCGGCTACGGGCAACGGCAGCCGGCCGCTACCACAACTGCTTTCTGACAGCCCCGCGATCGTATGGGCCGAAGGTCCCGACGTAGTAACTGAAACGCAACACCGGCTTCATTTGCTGCACATACGCGAGATTGTTCATCAACGACAATGCGACGTTTTCCGGCGAATCGGTCACGTCCGCATTCAACAGGACATGGACGTGGTTGCTCAGCATGCCGATGCGGGCCAGTTTCCATGAGTGTTTGGCAGCGCAATCAATGATGATCTGGCGCGATCGAGTCAACACCTCCGGGCGGATCTCATTCCAGCCGCATTCGCTTTCCACAACCACATGCAGGTTGTGCAGACAACGTCCATAGGTTCCAATCCTCGTCGCGTTCAAATCGATCGCAGGGTCATGGAACTGCAGTGCTTCAATCTGCCGCTGAACTCGTGGGTCCGCCATGCGATGATGGTCCGGTTGCGAGGCCACATAGTGCTCAAGCACGCTGTTGTTTGCTTCTCCGACACTCGTGATGTCGTAGTTTCTGCGCAACATCCTGGGATGTTTCTGTCTCATCAGGTATTGCCAGCGACCTTTCAATGACCGAACAATCTGTGCCGGATTGGATTCAGGACGTGTGCTGACCAGGAACTGCACCACATTGGGGCTCGGATGTC
>JANNGQ010000052.1:0-2480 GCA_031403975.1 Planctomycetota bacterium | reverse complement strand
GCCGCCGGATTTTCTGCCGCGGAAAAGACCCGGGACACTCGTTTCAGACGAACGGCCGCCGGACCGGAGACCTCATGTCCCGCCGACTCGTTCGCGACCTCGGCGCAGCGGATCGGGAAGGCTAGTCGAAAAGTGGGTCCCTTGACCAGAACAGGCTGATGAATTCAGCAAGACTGAGGGAATTCGCCGCGGTTTGTGGTCGTTTCCCGGAGGTCGCCGGTATCAAACTCGCGGAAACGGCTGACAATCCCGACTGAGCGGTGGCCGGATTCGTCAGAATTCGGACGTTGGACGCTCATTCAGTCCGAAGTCTCACGACTTCAGCTACAACAAAACGTACATTGACGGCCAAAGTCCGTGGCCGCGAAGCCCCAATCCATGTCCGACGTTACGAATATCCTGTCGCAGATCCAATCCGGCGATCCGTTGGCGGCCGAACAGTTGTTGCCGCTGGTGTATGATGAATTGCGGAAGCTGGCGGCAGTCCGACTGGCCCAGGAGAAGCCCGGGCAGACGTTGCAGGCCACGGCCTTGGTGCATGAGGCATACCTGCGGCTTGCGGGGACTCCCGACGGTCAGAACTGGAACAGCCGAGGGCATTTTTTTGGTGCCGCCGCCGAGGCCATGCGGCGCATCCTGCTCAATGTCGCCCGCGACAAGGCCACATCCAAGCGGGGAGCCGACTGGTCGCGCGTGACGCTCGACGCAATCACAAGTGTCGGAGGGATCGACCCTGCAGAGTTGATTGCCTTCAATGATCTCTTCGAGCAACTCGTGAAGCAGGATTTGCAGGCCGGCGAAATTGCCAAGCTTCGGATTTTCGCGGGACTCACGGTTCCCGAGATCGCAGATGCGCTGAATCTCGGCTCTCGCACGGTCGACCGGCAGTGGGCGTTCGCGCGGGCCTGGCTGCGGACCCATCTCAGCCCCGAAAACACCGACGGGGAATAGACCTCACGCGGTCATGCATGAGACATTATCGTTGTAGCCGAAGTCGTGAGACTTCGAACTGAATGAGCGTCCAGCCTCCGAATTCTCACGAATCCGGCTACCGCTCAATTGAGGCCGCGCGAGGCATGACCCCGTTGAATTCTTCCGGATTCGTGGCGCGATTCTTGCGCCGATCGGGCACTGTCGTCTGAAGAACTCCACGGGAGCTGACCAGGATGAATGACCAATTCGCCGAAATCCGAGACCTGTTTCTGGCCGCATTAGAGCGGGATGGCGTTGATGCACAACTGCAGTACGCGAAGGAACAGTGCGCCGAAAAGCCACAGGTTCACGCGAAGCTTGTGGACATGCTGAAAGCCCACCACCAGACAGCCGGGTTTCTGGCCTCCGGCGTCGAAGCGACCCACAACATGCCGGCCAGCACCGAGGCCGCAGGCACTCGGTTTGGCCCCTACAAAGTGCGTGAATTGCTCGGTGAAGGCGGAATGGGCAACGTCTATGTGGCCGAACAGGAAGAGCCCGTCCGTCGCAAAGTCGCACTCAAGATCCTCAAACCTGGCATGGACAGCCGGCAGGTGATCGCCCGGTTTGACGCCGAGCGCCACGTCCTGGCACTCATGGATCATCCCCACATCGCCAGAGTGCTCGACGCCGGCACAACCGAAGCGGGCCGTCCGTATTTCGTTATGGAGTTGGTCCGGGGAGTCCCGATCACCGAGTTCTGCGATAAGAGGAATCTGACGACGCGGGAACGACTCGAACTGTTTGTGAAAGTATGCCTGGCGGTCCAGCACGCGCATCAGAAAGGGATCATTCATCGCGACATCAAACCGTCGAATGTTTTGGTCACACTGCACGACGACATGGCAGTTCCGAAGGTCATTGATTTCGGGATCGCCAAGGCAACCAGCCAACTGCCGACCGAACATTCGGTTTACACGGGCTTCTCGCAGATGCTCGGCACTCCGTTGTACATGAGTCCCGAACAGGCGGAGATGAACGCCCTGGACATCGACACACGCAGCGACGTGTATTCTCTCGGTGTGCTGATGTACGAATTGATTACCGGCATCACGCCGTTTGACAGTGAGACGCTGAAGCGAGTCGGCTTCGACGAAATGCGCCGCCTGATCCGCGAACAGGAACCACCGCGTCCAAGCGAACGACTCAGCACCCTCAACGCCGAGGCCCGGTCCACAGTCTCACAGCATCGCGGCGTCGATGCCGGAAAACTCGATCGCACCTTGCGCGGCGAACTCGACTGGATCGTCATGAAGGCTCTCGAGAAAGATCGCACCCGGCGCTACGAATCGGCCAAGGACTTCGCCGCCGACGTACAGCGCTACCAGCATGACGAGCCAGTGCAGGCGTGTCCGCCGTCGGTCGCTTATCGGCTGCGGAAACTCGTGCGGCGGCATCGAGGGCCGGTGCTGGCGGTTTCGCTGGTGGTCCTGACGCTCGTCGTTGGCATCATCGGCACGACGTGGGGCATGCTCCGCGCCACGGATGCAGAGGCGGTCGCTGTCAAC
>JANNGQ010000051.1:0-3060 GCA_031403975.1 Planctomycetota bacterium | reverse complement strand
GCAGTTCGAAATGGATCTGCAGGATCTTCCCGCGCGCGTCGTGCAGCACGAGTATGATCACGTCGACGGCGTCCTGTTCACGGACCGGGTCCCGGCGACCGCAATTCCGAAACTGCAGCCGCTGATCGCCGATCTGGAATTGCAGTTCCGCAATCGCCAGAAAGAGGGAACGATCCCGACGGATGACCGTCTGCGGGCGGAATTGCTGGCGCTGCAGAAAGCACGAACGAACGGCTGAAGCCGGGCAGACGTCAGGTCGTCCGCGACCGGTGGTACAGCTCACGCATCAACAGGTCGATGGCTTTTGCCCGGCATTTCAACGCACGGTCGGCCTTCTTTCCCTGTGCCGCGAGCACGGCCTGTCGGCTCAGGTTTGTCAGTTCAAGGAAGTCAACTTTCCAGTCGCTGTCGCGTGCGGCCTGGATCAGTTCACTCTGGACTTCGGCCAGATGGGCCAGCAGCGCATCCGACAGCTGTGCGTCGATGACGCGGTAGGGAGACTTCGGCTGAAAGGAAGTTCGGAAGGAACTTGAAGATTCCGCCACGGGCGATTGGGAACCTCCGACCAGATCGGGATCCGTCGTGCCCAGAGGGTTTGATTTCCAAGCATCCGCGGGATTGCCGGCGGGTGAGTTTTCCGGGGTCCGCTTCCCAGCCATCCGGTGACTGATCAGCCACGACAGCAGTGCCGCGACAATCAGCACGGCACTCGCCGGAATATTGCCGATTACAGCCAATCCAATTCCGGCGAGCAGGCAGACAACCGCGGACACTGCCAGAAGAACGCTGGCTGTTCCATTGCCGGACGGAGCCGCGGGAGTGATTGCAGAAGCCTTCGCCGGATCAACGACTGACGGATCAGATTGCACCGTATCGGATTTCGGATAACTGTCCACTCCGACGACGACGACCGTGCAGTTGTCGGATCCCCCGCGGCAGTTCGCCAGATTGATCAGCAGGCGGGAGGAATCGGCGGGCGGCAACGCAGCTACGATCTGACCGATTTCAGAATCGGAAACATGGTTTGTGAGACCGTCCGAACACAGCAGGAAGTAATCACCGGCTTCAACGGAGAACGGACCTTCAATATCAATCTGAACAGCCGGGTCCGGACCGAGACAGCGCGTGATCACATTGCGGGGATGAAACAGTTCCACGTTTTCGGCAGTCGCCCGTCCCAACCGTATCATCTCCCACTGGAGACTGTGGTCGAACGTCAGCTGCTCGATGCTTCCTTTACGAATTCGGTACACTCGGCTGTCGCCGACATGTCCCGCCAGAGCGCCGCGATCAGACAGGCTGAGCACACTGCAGGTTGTGCCCATTCCTTCGAATTCGCGGTTCTCGCGGCCCCGGTCATTGATGGCCTTGTTGGCCGCCATGATGGCCTGCCGCAGCCGACTCTCAATCGTGGACGCTTCCCGCTTGAAGTATGCGTGCGGCAGTGTCTCCACCGTAATCCGACTGGCCAAGTCGCCCACGGCATGACCACCCATTCCGTCAGCCACGACGAACAGGTGTCCGCAGCGGTTCCATTCTTCATAGTCCGAGCACAATCTGACGGCCATGGAATCCTGGTTTGCGGCGCGCCGCATCCCGACATCGGTACGCGATGCATACTGGACGACGGGGGGAGCGGTCATGGATCAGTTTCTCAATCGCGACTCGTCACTGCGGCGACATCCGGCACAGCACATTCCCCGTTGCAGACCATGCGAACCCGCTGCCCTGAATTGACCGAACCAGGCATTTTCGTCACGAGTTCCGCATTTGTTCAGATGCGTCCCGGCACGTGAGTCTTCAGGCAGCCCGGAGCAGTTCTCTCGTCACGAACTGACTGGCCGGATCGCTCGCGAAAGAACAGTGTACAGAGCCATTGGTCGCTGACTAGTCAACGTAAGGAAATCCGGACCGTGATCAGGCGGAGAAAAGACAGGACGACGGAGCCATTCTGACTGATCACTGAATCGCCCGCATTGAACCGTCTGTCAGGCCTCGCGTTCCGGCCTCAATTGTCGGATGCGTCTGACACCGATTCGACAAGGTTCGAGTTCGCTGATACCCGACCGCAATCGACTTCATCCTGGTCAGCCTGCACGGTGAGCCGGACCATTTCGGCCGTGCTGGCGACCCCCAGCTTTCGGGCAGCATTCGCGCGGTGTTTTTCGATCGTCTTCACGCTGATACAAAGTTCCAGAGCGATGCTTTTGTTCGCCAGACCGCAGGAAACCCGCTGCACGACCTGCAGCTCCCGCCGTGAAAGCCGGCGGATCTGCTGCCGGGCAAAATCACGCCGTGCTTTCCAGATTCGGAACGCGGACTCATCAGAGCCGCACGATGAGTAGCTGTCATCAAGGCAGGAGGAAGAAATCGGCAGGATCATTGTGCAGTCTCCGACACATCGCCGCTGAAGGTCCTCTCGACAGTCCCGAGAGGAGCCAGACAGAACACCCGCGGGGGCGGAATTTACCGGACGTGAAACTCCGCCCTGTCAGTTTTTCTTCGGGCAGACCTGCCGGCGCGGATGACGTTCAGAAGTGCAAAACTGATTCCGACCGCTTTTTGCGGGCAATCCCTCCGGGGGGTTCCAGGTAGTTCCGCCAGAGGTAACAGGCGGCGATGCGCAAGTGAGGGAGAGGTTGGTCGGGTGCGTGAAAACATGCAGACATGCGGAACAAAGCGGAAACCACCCGTGTCGTTTATTCCTGACGGAGCAGTGAAAACCCGCGGATGACGTAAATCAGACCGCTCCAGATGGTTACGCCGACTGCCAGCCACAGCAGTATGTCACGCACTGTCGGCAGCCACGGCCATGTCAGATTCTCTGCCAGCGACAACAGACTGGCACCCACTGCGAAACACTGAAGTGGCGGCCCAGAAAGAACCGGCCCGACCAAGTCTGGAGCCTGGCGAATGGATGAATCACCTCTTCCCTCCCATCGCCCCTGCCCGCTCATGGTCGCTCCCCTGGGCTGTTGGATTGGCCACGCTCTTCATCGTAGCGGTCGGCGGCTATCTCTCCTGGAACGTGGTCACCCAACGTTCCGAGGATACCTCGAA
>JANNGQ010000050.1:0-7869 GCA_031403975.1 Planctomycetota bacterium | reverse complement strand
GTGGCAATCATGTTGTGAGCGTTCCTCGCTCCGACCATCGCAAACACCGCTCCCGCGATGTACTCGTGCTTCACCGAAGAAACGAGTTCTCCTGCCAGGTAATCTTCGACGGAGATCGATTCGGTGATTCGTGCGGTGCTCATGGACCACTGCCTTTCAGCGTCGTCAGCTCAACTTTACGGTAGCGGGCCGTGATTGTCCCACAATGCCCGGTGGCTGTCGAGAAGTTTCAGTGACACGATGCATCAGGTCGCCCGGTTGACATCGGTGTCGGTCGATCGATGGTCCTGATATCCTTCGGAACAAGCTGAAAGCCGTGAGGCTTAGGTGGCGTCACTGCAGAAAACACCGTCGCCTGCGGCTTGCCGTTAAACGACGGATTTGACATACCGGCACTGAGCTCAGAATGGGACGGGTCTGGAGACCCGTCCTACGAATTGAAATCACTTTGGGACAGGCCCTGATCATTGTGACCGTCGACATCGAAACGCTTTGGCAGGATCGCTCGCAGATTGAGGCGATCCAGTCGTTGCGGCTGGTTGAGATGCTGCGGGCGATTGTTCCGCGGAACCGGTTCTGGACATCGAAACTGCGGACTGCCGGAGTCGATCCTGCGTCCATTCAAAGTCGCGATGATCTCACGAATTTGCCGCTGACGACAAAACAGGAACTGGTCGACAACCAGGCTCAGCAGGCTCCGTACGGTTCGAATCTGTCGTATCCGTCGACGCAATACCGTCGCCTGCATCAGACATCGGGAACGACTGGACGGCCTCTGCGATGGATAGATACGCAGGAGAGCTGGGACTGGTTTATGGAATGCTGGCGGCAGATTTACACGCTGACCGGACTGCAGACCCGGGATCGACTGTTCTTTCCGTTTTCATTCGGCCCGTTCATCGGTTTCTGGGCGGCCTTTGAAGGCGCGGGGAGGTTCGGGAATTTCTGCATCGCGGGCGGAGGTATGTCGACATCCGTGCGCCTGCAGGCCATGATCGAAAATGAAGCAACGGTTGTCTGCTGCACTCCGACGTACGCCATGCGCATGGCGGAAGTCGCGGCTCAGGAAGGCATTGACCTCAAGGAGACTTCTGTCCGGATGCTGATCGTCGCGGGCGAACCCGGTGGTGCAATTCCGGCGACTCGGGCACGCATTGAAGAGGCCTGGGAAGCCCGAGTGATCGATCACTGGGGCATGACGGAGACTGGTTCACTGGGCATCGAAAGCGAAGATCGGCCCGGCGGGATGTTCATTCTCGAAACAGAGTGCATCGCGGAGATTCTGAATCCGGAGACACAGGAGCCGGTGGCTTCCGGCGCGACCGGAGAATTGATCATCACGAATCTCGGGCGACTTGGCAGTCCGCTGATTCGCTATCGAACAGGCGACCTCGTTAAAGCGTCGACCACAGCGGATCGGGCCGGGCGAAAACTGCTTTGGCTCGACGGCGGCATCCTCGGGCGAAGCGATGACATGATCATTGTGCGAGGCAACAACGTGTTTCCGTCCAGCATCGAAGCGGTCGTTCGGGAGATCCCCGAGGTCGCTGAGTTTCGGATCGAAGTGAACACTGTGCGAGCCATGCAGGATCTCTGCATCGCCGTTGAACCGACTGCCGAAGCCGCCGGCATCGTGACGGAAGTCGTTGATCGGGTTCAGTCGGCCCTCCGCCAACGACTGGGATTTGTCATAGAGGTGCGGGCTGTGTCCATTGGTGAATTGCCGCGATTTGAACTCAAGAGCCGACGCATTGTGCGTATCGGGCTGTAACAAGTAGGATGGGCGTTCCTTCCCGTCGATCATTGTCGGACGAAGTGGTCCAGGCTTCAAAATGCTGTCGGACAGAAGTGTCCGGCCTAAAGGCCAGGTTTTGCAACGTGACGCCGACAACTGCAGCACTTCAGTCATTCAACGCCAGACTTCAGCAGCGGCGGGCGGCGCTCGCCGTGATTCGCAGCGGAGTGCGGGAGCGACGTGAAAACGGGACGTCAGGAATAGCATGCTGCAACTGGTTGTCGGATCAGGTGGATGAGTTCGTGCGCGGGATTGTGGCCCAGCAGCTGGAATCGGCCGGCAGCAGATCAGCGAATGCGTTTGCGCTGCTGGCGGTCGGAGGCAACGGTCGACGGCGTCCTGCACCGTTCTCAGACGTCGACCTGCTGTTCGTGGTCGATTCGAAACAGTTCAGCAAAACCCAGACGCTGCTCGCGGCCGTCGTACGCGACTGCTGGGATGCGGGGCTGCAGCTGGGCTCCAGCATTCGTGCGCCACAGGATGTTGTGAAGTTTGCGAGTGAGGACTTTCAGTTTGCGACATCGCTGATCGAAACTCGTCTGCTCGCCGGAAATGACAAGCTGGCGGAGTCGACGCTGCGGCAGGTGCGATCCCGGGT
This sequence comes from Planctomycetota bacterium, assembly GCA_031403975.1. Lineage (GTDB taxonomy): Bacteria > Planctomycetota > Planctomycetia > Planctomycetales > Planctomycetaceae > SXXK01. The sequence goes on along the minus strand of JANNGQ010000050.1, from coordinate 5,476 downwards.
ATTCTCTGATCGGCCGGAGAATCTCGTTCTGAAGCTGATCGGTTCCCGATTCGAAGAGTGGCTGTCAGGCGGTAACTCCGTCAATCAGCTTGAGCCGGACGTCAAGCGTTCTCCGGGCGGACTGCGAGACCTGCATCTGCTCCGCTGGGTGGCATTTGCGAAATACGGTAACCCGGATCCCGCAGAGCTGCAGCGAACCGGCGAAATCAGCGATGAAGAAATGGTCCAGCTGATCAAGGCCGACGAGTTTCTCACGGCGCTCCGAGTTGATCTGCATAACCTCACGGGCTTGAAACAGGACGTACTGACTCGTGAACTGCAGCTGAAGTTTTCCGCGGATCTGGGGATCATTCAGGCGGATCGGTCGAGGCCTGTCGAAGTCTTCATGCACGAGTTTTTCGGGCACACTTCGAAACTGGCAGCCATCGCCCGGCGCGTGTCGGACGTGTCGCGAAAACCGTCACTCCTGAGCCGGCTGAAAAACGTATTTCTGCCGAAGAAGACTGTTCAGGGGTTTTTGATCGCCGACGGGATGCTGCAGATCCCCGTCGACCGCAGGGCACTTCTTCGGAACCCGACCGCGATCCTCGATGTGTTCGTGGCAACGGCCGAGCACCGTGTGCGTCTTGCGCCGGAACTTCTGCAGCAGATCAGTCGCCATGCGAGCATGCTGACGGACGAACCAAGTCTTCAGGCGACGGATCGATTTCGCGACATTCTGCGGTTCACTGACGGTCTGCCTGAAACACTGCGGGCGATGTACGAAACCGGCGTTCTGGAATGGCTGATTCCTCCGTTCAGCGGTATCCGCAATCTCATGCAGTTCAATCAGTACCACAGTTTCACTGTGGACGAGCACACGCTGAAGGCGATGGATGAAATTGCTTCGTTTGCGCACAATGAATCGCCTGTCGGTTCGGCATACCAGGGTGTGCGTCACAGGGGGACTCTGCACCTCGCGATGCTGATGCACGACGTCGGCAAAGGCCGCGAAGGCGATCACAGCATCGTTGGTGAAGGACTGGCCGAACAGGTGGCCGTACGGCTGCAGATGGCGGCGAACAAGAAGACGATGCTGATGTTTCTGGTCCGGCAGCATCTGATCATGCCGGATCTGGCCTTTCGCCGGGATATCACGGATTCCGCTGTGCTGCTCGATTTCGCCCGCCTCGTCGGGGCGCCGGAACTGCTGCGAATGCTGTATGTTCTGACCGTGGCTGACATCAAAGCCGTCGGGCCGGATGTCTGGTCGGACTGGAAAGGGGAACTGCTGGCGGACCTGTACAACCGCGCGATGCAGATCCTCAGCGGGCGTCCCTTCAATCATCTCGAACGCGAGCGACTGCAGATGGTTCGTACGGCAGTCCGCACTTCGATTGTGCCGCTGGGCAGCAAGGCCGACCCGGAAGCGTGGGGGCAATGGGCCGAGCAGCAGCTCGACTCCCTGCCGCCGTTCTATCTGATGACCGAACAACCGGACCGCATCGCCCGTGACCTCGACATGATTCAGCAGCTCAGCGAAACAGAGGTCAAGATCGAGGGTGAGTTTGATGCCGAAACAGAGACTGTCAGCTACCGCGTGTTCGCACCAGGGCGACTGGGCCACGGCAGCTTTCACTGTATTGCCGGGATTCTCTCCGGGCTGCGGATGAACATCCTTGCAGCGCAGGTCTGCACGACGGCCAACGGTGTTCTGATCGCCTACTTCCGGGTCACGGATAATGATTTCAGCGGCCCTGTGCCGCAGTCACGAATCGAAGACGTGGCGGTCGCGATCGGCGACGTGCTCACAGCAAAGAGAACTTTCGACAATGTTTTCCGCCGCAGCGGCCTGTTCCGGTTCAACCGGAAGAACCCGATGATCGTGAAAGCCGAGCCGAAGATCGGAATTGATAACGACTGCTCCGAACGGTTCACAGTGATTGATGTCTTCGCCAACGATACGCAGGGACTGCTCTACACGCTGGCTCAGACACTGTTCAATCACGGGCTGACTGTCCATCTGGCCCGCATTGCGACCAACATCGATCAGGTCGTGGACGTCTTTTATGTGCTGGATGAGCATCAGCGAAAGCTTGAAGATCCGGAACGTCTTGACCGGCTGAAGTCATCACTGCTGGAAGAAATCCGGCTCCTGAGCGCGGAGTCGCGTGGCTCTGGTCCGCTCACGTTATGATTTCCACAGGGTTGCGGAAGCTCTCGTGAGGCGCGTGCCACGGATGCTGTTGTCGTTCCAATCGCCGTGCGATCAACGCCGGGTCGAATACCTGTGCTTGAATCCGTCCGGGCCGATCTGGACCGTGTACGAACTTCCGTCCGGAGCCACTGTCGCCCTGACCCATTCACCCTTGCAGTCAGCCGTTGGTTCGGTGTTGGCGATGAAATCAGCCGGGGCTTGCAGGGACGGATCCAGGTCGACGTTGCGATGCAGCTGGAACCAGTCCTTGAGTGACTCGACTTCTTTCAGAGTTTTCATCGTCTGCCCGGCACCGCCCTTCTTCGGTCCGTTGCACATCACCGCGACAACCGGATCGATCGCCAGCACCAGCGCCGGATTGTTGCTGCTGTCCAGACCGTGATGGGTCACCATGAACAGATCCACTTTGCCGACCGGGTTGCGCGGCATCACCAGTTTCGCTTCCGTGTTCCATGTGAGGTCTCCGCACGTCAAGAATCGAAAATTGCCGAAGCCGAACAGCAGGCTCAGGCTGGCGGAGTTGTCGCTTGGATCATCCGGCTGAGCCTGGTGGCGATCCGCAAACGGATTGGCATCTCCTTCGCCGGACACGACCTCCCGTCCCGATGTCATCACACGCGCGGTCAACGGTGTCTTCCCGGGTTTCAGCGGCAGCGAATCGCCGATATGGAGTGGCTTCGACGCATTCTGAGAAGCCGCGCGATAGGCAGCGATGCGGTCCGGATACTGCGGATCTTCGGCAAGTTCATCCGGGATGCCCCGATCCCAGAACGTGCCGATTCCGAATTTCGCCTGCAGGGCCGCATGATTCCCGAAGTGATCGAGATGCCAGTGAGAAACAACCGCGTGGTCAATTCTCTTCAGGCCCTCGACGTCCTTCGCGACATGAATGATCCGGTCCAGATCGCGTCCCTGATTGTCCGGATAGCCCGAATCAATAAGCACCGATTCACCTGAAGGCGTCACGATCAGCGTCGCCGCGCCGCCTTCGACATCGACGAAGTAGATTTCAAGCGATCCATCTTTGGAATCAGCAATCACAGCACTGCCGTGCAGGCAAAGCGATACCGATGTGATGTACAGAATGAGTCGAATCATGGGAAGCTCCCCGGGATGAGTCAGAGATTCAGGCTGTGAGCGGCACAGTGTGCCATGCCGCCCGGCATTTGCAAAACGCTCCGGGCGGGAATGTCGCGACGCTGACTGCGCCGAGTTCCGTCGCCCGCAACGAGCGAGGGGCAATGGATGTACCGAGAATCCGAAAACCGCTGATTCCCTGAGGCAGGTTGTAGCCTATTCAGTCATCGCCGGTACACTACCGACTCAGAGTTGAATGCTGCGGATCGGGGTACACGAACTGTCGACGATCCCGATTGAGGCCCTGGAACTTACTGAATCACGAACTGCCGCAGGATTGAATCAGCGAATGGCCTCTCTTCCGATTATTGAACTTCCCGCACCTGCTTCCCGGATCGGTTCTGCCGACCCGGCGGATCCGCTTCAGTCGAAGGGGACCTATGCTTTCGTCAGTCTCGGCTGCCCGAAGAATCTGGTCGACAGTGAAAAAATGCTGGGATCACTTTCACTGGACGGTTACACGCTGGTGTCCGAGCCGGAAGGTGCGGACTTTGTGATTGTGAACACCTGTGGGTTCATCGAAAGTTCGCGGCAGGAATCGAAGTCGGTCATTCAGGAAATGCTCGACTTGAAGAAGGCCGGCAAGACGAAGGGCGTGATTGTCGCCGGCTGTCTGCCTCAGCGGCTGGAGGCGGACGGGGGGCTGTTGGCACAGATGCCCGAGATTGATCATGTGGTCGGTGTGTTTGGTCGCGATGAAATCACGAAAGTCGCTGATCGCCTTGTGGGCGGAGCTCGTGAGCAGCGGGAACTCTTCCGTCCGGCTCCGATCAAGGCGATGAACGATCAGTCGCGGCTGCGGATTACTCCGTCGCATTATGCATATCTGAAGATTTCGGAAGGCTGCGACCGGACTTGTACGTTCTGCTCGATCCCGTCGATGCGGGGCAAGCATGTGACAAAACCCATTGAGATGATTCTGGACGAAGCCCGCGAGCTGGTGGACGACGGTATGCGGGAGCTGATCATCGTCGCTCAGGACACGACCTATTACGGCATGGACCTGTACGGCAAGGTTCGCCTGGCAGATCTGCTGCGAGAACTGCAGGAGGTCGAGGGCATCGACTGGATCCGCCTGATGTATCTGTATCCGATCAACTTTTCGGACGAACTGATCAGCGTGATCGCTGATTCCGGGAGCATCCTTCCGTACCTCGACATGCCGCTGCAGCACATCAATTCGACTGTGCTGAAGAGGATGCAGCGGCGAGTCAACGCAGAACAGACACGCGAGCTCGTGGGAAAACTGCGGGAGCGTATTCCCAATGTTGTGATGCGCACGACATTCATCACAGGATTCCCCGGCGAGACGGATGAACAATTTGAGGAACTGCAGCAATTCGTTCGGGAAACCCGGTTCGAACGCATGGGCGTGTTTACATACTCACTGGAGCCCGGCACTCCGGCAGTGAAGCTCGAAGGCCACCTGCCGGAGCACGTCAAGGAAGCGCGCCGTGATGAACTGATGGCACTGCAGCAGGAGATTGCGTTTGAGCATGCGGACAAACTGATCGGCTATGAACTGGACATTCTGATCGACGAAGATCTCGGCGATGGTGTGTTCGTCGGCCGCTCGTACGCGGATGCTCCGGAGATTGATGCCAATGTCATCGTCCGCTGCGTCGATCTGGAACCGGGTGACCTGGTTGCTGTCGAAATCATGGAGCGGCAGGATTATGATCTGATCGGGATGCTGTCCGACGCAGATGATGAGGACAGCGACGACTGAGTTCTTTTGACAGACGGATCTGACATGTCTTCCTCTAACATCACAACTGAGCCGATGATGTCTTCCGCCCGCCGCCGAGGCGCTGCTGTGTTGGGGCGTGAATCGCTGAACATACCGAATCTGGTCACAACAATCCGGTTGCTGCTGTCGTTCGTACTGTTCTCACTGATCGCCTCCGGGGGCTGGTGGATCACAGCGGCGGCGCTGTTTGCCTTTGCTGCGTCGACGGACGCGCTGGATGGCTATCTCGCACGGCGGTACAAACAGATCACGGTGTTGGGAAGAATTCTGGACCCGTTTGTCGATAAAGTGATCGTTTGCGGCTCGTTCGTGTTCCTGCTTGAGAAGCAGGGTGAAGTGGACTCGGGAGTGAATGCCTGGATGGTGATCATCATTATTGGTCGCGAGATGTT
>JANNGQ010000049.1:0-1974 GCA_031403975.1 Planctomycetota bacterium | reverse complement strand
CGCCTGCGTCGGTTTTCGTCTATTTCCCGTGCAAACCGGCCGCGGGCGCGTGCCGGCTGATATGCAATGTTCGGAACTCACGAGACATGAGCACCGCTGAATGCAGGGAAGAAGAGATCTTCACGGCTGCGCGACAGATCGCGGACGAAGCTGCCCGGAGTGAATACCTTCAACGGGTCTGTGGCGATGATGACGCAATGCGGAATCGCGTCTCGTCATTGCTCCGCGTTCTGGCCGAAGACACAAACTTCCTGGAATCCCCACTGGCAGCATCGGATGAAACGGCCGCTCTGTTCGCTCCGGCCGAAGGTGTGGGCACGATGGTGGGCCCATACCGGCTGCTGGAACAGATCGGTGCCGGCGGAATGGGGCTGGTGTTTCTGGCGGAGCAGCAGCAACCCGTCAGACGCCGCGTGGCCGTCAAGATCATCAAGCCCGGACTCGACACACGTGAAGTCGTCGGGCGATTTGAAATGGAGCGGCAGGCGCTGGCGATGATGGATCATCCGAACATTGCCAGAATGCTGGATACGGGAACAACGGACAGCGGACGTCCGTATTTCGTGATGGAGCTGATTCGCGGAATCCCGGTTACAGACTTCTGCACCAGGTTCAGTCTTTCAATCCGCGATCGGCTGAGAATATTCGTGGCGGTATGCGATGGAGTGCAGCACGCCCATCTGAAGGGCATTATTCATCGTGATCTTAAACCGGCGAACGTCCTGATTCAGACAGATCAGGACCCTGCCGCAGGCGCGATTCCGAAGCTGATCGATTTTGGCGTTGCTAAGGCCATGAATTGCCAACTCAGCGATGGGGCGCTTCACACCAACATCCTGCAGCTGATCGGCACTCCGTCGTACATGAGTCCCGAACAGACTCGGACCAACAATCAGGATGTTGATACCCGCAGCGACATTTACTCGCTGGGTGTGCTGTTGTATCAACTTCTGACCGGCACCTGTCCATTTGACCGCGACCGGCTTCGCAGCGCGGATTATGACGAGATGTGTCGGATCATCCGCGATGAGGATCCGCCGCGTCCCAGCGTCCGAGTCGCGCAACTGGAGACACTCCCCAATGACGCGACTCCTGCGGACAGGATCCGGAACGACCGTCAGTTCAGCCGCACCCTGCGAAATGAGCTCGACTGGATTGTGATGAAGGCGCTCGAAAAGGAACCAGCGCGACGCTATCAGACGGCGGGAGCATTTGCGGATGACATCCGACGATTTCTGGGGAATCAGCCGATCGAAGCGCGCCCGCCTTCCACTCTCTATCGGCTCCGGAAATTTGCGCGACGACGCAGGTCTTTGTCTGCCCTGCTGGCAATGAGTCTCGGATTCCTGATTGTTTCAGGCATTGCGCTGGTCATCGGTGTGATGGTGATCACGCGAGAAAGGAATGAGGTCATCCGCCAGCGTGACCTGGCTGAGGCTGCCCACCGAAAAGTGCTTGTACGCGAAGAAACGATTCGGGATTTTCTTTATGCCGCTGACATGCAACTGGCCTATCAGGCGTATTTTCGCGGGGACGTGCAGCAGGCCGTCCAGAGACTTCAGGAGCCGAATGCGGAGTCGGTGGCCGGCGACGATCGCGGCTTCGAATGGCACTACCTTCAACGGTTGTGTGCCAGCACCTCGCAGACGCTGAATGGACACACGGGGAATGTGTTCGGGGTGGAGTATTCTCCGGACGGACAATTGCTGGCATCGAGCAGCGGGGATGCCACGCTGAAGATCTGGAATACCGCCGACTGGACCTTGAAACTGACTCTGCGGGACTTCACAAGCGATGTCAATGCGACATCGTTCAATCACGACAGCACGCTGTTCGCAACGGCGGAAGAAAGCGGCATTGCGCGTGTGTGGAATGTCAACACCCTCAAGGAATTGGCACGCTTCACCGATTTCGATCTGCCTGTCGGGCGAGTCTTCTTTACGGCGGATTCAAATATTCTGGCAGCCACGGAAG
>JANNGQ010000048.1:0-2966 GCA_031403975.1 Planctomycetota bacterium | reverse complement strand
CGCCGAGAACGAAGCCGTCACGCGACTTCATCAGTTCGGCTGACGGCTTGATGACCGGTCCATAGCCGGCCGGTCCGATATCAAAAAAGGACTCACCCGGAGACGCTTCGGTCAGCAGCACCAGCCCGATGATCATCGAATTCTGAGTTCGCAGATCCGGTCGGTTCAGCTCGGCCCGCAGCAGCCGCAACTGAGCTTCCAGGGCCTTTCTGGATGCGGTGACTCTCAGCGTCTGCCACGTCTCCGCATCCTGCAGCGAATCGCCCGGAAGTATGGTTTGAAGCGGATGGCCGGTTCGCGGGTCCGGCTGATGCGGAAACACGACGAGCAGCCCCAATTTCAGTCCGATACTGGTCGCATGAACGTTCACACTCGCCTGAAAATCATTGTGCAGCATTGACGGAGAGATCAGTGCCTGGACCTGAATCGGTTCCGGTGCTCCGGAATTCAGCAGGCGGTACCGCTGGACAGATTCCCCGCGCTGAGCGACTGCCGCGTGTGAAACCTGTGTTGATGTGCGGGACGAAACACAGCCCCATTGCAACGGAGAAACGCCGGCCTCCGGATCCTGCCCGCGGCTGACAGCAGTGCATAGCGCGAAGCAGATGATCAGCAGCCCGAGACGGAATCGCGAGGCAAGCAGGCTGCAGATCGTTTGAGGATCATCGCGAAAACCGCAGGCAGCATTCCAATTATCGCGACCAGTCCGAAGGCCCCCGTTGCGGGCTGTCGCGCAGGCATGATGATGATCGCAGATGCCCTCAATGTCCCGGCAGACGCTGAAAAACAAACTCTTCTGTAGTCGCGAAGACTGCGACGGCATGGAACTTCCGTGTTCATGAAGACGCGCGCGGACAAACACAAGGTTCAGCGGATCGCGGTCAGACAAGAATCGTTCAGGGTCAGTTTCACTCGATCCATCAATTCTGCCCCGAGTTTACCACAGTGTTCAGAAATGTACCGAGGCCAGATTCTTCTGCTTTTAGCGGATGGCGCGTTGTTTCGGCGGACGTGGAAAAAAAACAACATCGCATCCCCTATTTGCTTGAGACTGCGGGGCCGCAAAGACAGAATCAGCCTGCCGGTCACCTGAGTTGTGATCCCGACAGCTTTCCTCCGGAATCCCCGCCATGTCCGCTCCCAAACGCTTTCACGAAACTGAAACTGAGAGTCTTCCGGTTGAAATGCTGGAATTGGGTCGCCTTATCGCAGAGATGCGGGGGCCTGACAAAGGCGAAGTTCAGATCGCTTTTGGCCGGGTTTCTGACTCAATCCAGCGCCGCCGCCGTATTCTGAACCTCGTTCAGGAGGCACTTTCCCAACTCCGGCTGGATGTGAAATACTTGATGTTCGATCTCGAAACGACACGACGCGAACGTGATCAGCTGCAGGCTCAACTGGAAGAAGAGGATACGGGATTCTGAGATTCTCATGGCAGCGGCAAGAATCGAATGCCAGCCTACTGAGTCCCGGCGCGCCGAGAGACACCAGCTGCAGCAATAAAAACGCCGCAGGCTACTGCGGCGTCTGGGTGATTTGAGTTAACTATACAGCTCAGGCAATGTCGAACGATTCAGAACTGTCTTCACTGATTGCGCTGTCGACCATCAGATTGCCGACGGAACCTGGCCCGTGGTCGTAACAATCGACCAGATGCCACAGCGGCAGGCCAGCAGCGTATCGAGCGGCCAGCATCATCACTTTTTCCTCAGAACCAGGTTTGGCGGCCGTCGGTGAAGCCGGGTCAACTCCAAGCGATCGCAGTTCTTCTTCAAATCCAGCGTCCAGATCACTCAGGAATTCGTAACCTTCGAGTTCAGACAGCGATTCCAGGCCGGTATCCGCTTCGGTGTAGAAAGTCATCATTCAATTGGCTCCAGAGGGGTGCAAACCGGGTCATCGTTCCATCACCTCCGTCCGTGGAGCTGTCGCATTCGGAGGCAAACACACACATCGATCTGACCCGGCAAATCAGCCGTCCGGTCAGGAATTCGAGGGTCTTGAGCCTTCACTTCATCTGCGAAAAGACGATTCCATTCGTAGCCGGATTTTTGAATCCGCAGCGCCGAATGTCAACAAGAATCCGCAATCACCAATCGCCTTTTTGATGATCCGTCGATGTACCGCACGGCAGTACTTCGACTCTGCCTTTTGCCAGTTTCCTATTGTTCGTCAGGTGTCCAATTTTCTGCAGAATGCTCTTGCAAGGATGCCGCATCAGTGTCGCCACTTTCACTCGGCCTGCTTCGCAAGTTCCTTTGCCGTTTCAATTAACCGCTGCTGGCGAACGGCAAGATCATGCACTTGTCTGCGAAGCGCCGGATGATCTTCCGCAGTCACGGACTGCATGAGCCGGTCAACTTGTTTCGTGCGGCGGTTCACCTGGAGTTGCAGAGTCCTGAGCACCCGGATCTCGGCCATCAGTTTGACGAGCCCCGGCTTTTCTTCAGGGTTCTGATTCGGTTGCTGCTGATCAGTCTTTTTTTCCTTCATCTCCTGCATTTCCTGGTGAGTCGCCTCGATCAGCTGCCGCAGGGATTCCAGGATGTCCGTCTGCAATGATTGTGTCAGTTCACTGACCTTTGATTCCAGCAGCCATCCGGTCACGGAACCCATATCAGATTCAATGTCCTCCACGGCCAGCAGAATTGAGACCGATGACCCGTCTTCCCGCAGCAGATTCACCGTCTGAGCACACTCCTGAGTCAGATCAGACTGTTGCTGGGCCAGTTCCCGGCAGCGGCTGTAATACTGATCCAGCCAGTCCTTCTGCGGAGTCGCTGCAAGGCTGACCGTGCCTTCGTGAATCTGCGTTTCGGCCATCAGCATCCGCTGGAATCTGGCTTCCAGTGCCGCCAGCATCATTTCTTTCTCTTCTTCACGCAGCTGCTTCAGCATCTCTTCCAGTTTCGCGGCAGCTTCATGCAGTTCTTCAATCGCCTGATCTTCATTCTTCACAGCATCTG
>JANNGQ010000047.1:0-7884 GCA_031403975.1 Planctomycetota bacterium | reverse complement strand
TCCGGTCGCAGGCGGAACAGTTGAGACAACTGTTCTACATTGTGACAAATCAGCCAAAGTGAGTGGCATTGGGCCTGTGCTCGCGGCACAACCAGGGATCACTGAATCTGCGGATTCTGCTGAACATCGGATTGGCCGACTGAGTGCCGCTCAGTGGTCCTTGCTTGAAACGGGACTGCGACAGCGGTTTGAAGCCGTCAGGATGTGCCTGGACGCAGTTGTTCGTCAGCAGCGAGTGCCACCGTTCTTCGCCCGCAGTCCGTTTCTCACAAACCAGCTGAAGGGGATTCTGGCTCCGGTCCTGGGAGCGGCAGCGGGATCTGCTGCATGGACTTGGTTTGCGTCAGCCGACATACATCTCGCCCACAACGGCACGCTGACCGTTGTCGATCACAATTTCAGCTGCGCCACCGGGCTGGACACACTGGCAGCGCTCATGAAGCGTGACGGGACGGCTGGAGAGATGGCATCCGAACGGATTTCAGAAGCACTGTTTCCGCGCGGAGAGATTTGTGCCGACCGGGGTGAGTCCGGATCCACAGAAATCGGAGTCCTTGATCCAGGCTGCCACAGTGCGACATTCCGGGAGAACGAATTCCTTGCCGGATTCTGAACGCGCGCATCGTGCGGGGTCCGGACCTGACCGTCCAGGCAGATGGAGTGTTTCGGCGCGCCGGTCATCAACCGTCAAGGATTACCATGATTGTGCGACGGATTGACGACGACCTGCTGGACCCGAACTGTTTACGTCCGGACTCTTTGATCGGTGTACCTGGCCTGGTGCGGGCCTGGAAACGAGGATTGGTCAGCGTTGTCAGTCCGCCGGGCAGCCGCGTTTCCAACTGCCGAAGTTTCGGAATGCTGATTCCGCAGATGATCCGGGAACTCCTCGGAGAATCTCCGGTACTCGATTCGGCGGAGGTCCTGGAATGCAGTGACCCGGTGGCCTTGAACCTGGTGCTGCGGTGCTGCGATTGTTTTGCGATCCGAACGAATGATCCTCAGCACCCGGCTCGTCCATTCTTCGGAGATTCCGCCGGGGCTGCTGAGTTTTCGGCGATGCGAAACAGTCTGACTCGCAATCCGTCGGCGTTCGTCGCGCGCCGGCTGCTGCCGGCCGGAAGCAGCCAGCCAGCCGGGCAGAGTCTGCGTGTCTTTGCCAGTCACAGTCGCGGCTTCCGGCTGCTTCGTGCGGGTTTGGCGCGACCATGCCAGCCGGATGGAGGAGCGCCGCAAGCCGTTGATCCATGCGGACAGGTGAGGCTGTTTGAATGACGTGTTGCCGAACGGGGGCCCTTCAGGGAGAAAATGGAATAGTCGAAGTAGGATTGAGATCAGGTGTGGGGTTAAGATGAAGCACGATGGTCGATGCGGTCTCTACGGCAGTGATTTCAGCGCGGAGTCTGAGTTTTTCTTTTGGTGAAGGAGAACTGCAGAAACAGGTGCTGTTTGATGTCTCGCTGGAAGTGGCTCGCGGTGAGATTGTATTTCTGACTGGCCCGAGCGGCAGCGGTAAGACGACATTGCTCACGTTAATCGGAGCTCTGCGTCATGTCCGGGTCGGCGAACTGGAGGTTTTGTCGCGTCGGCTCCATGAAGCCACGCTGGACCAGCTGGTCGCTGTGCGCAGAGACATCGGGTTCATTTTTCAGCAGCACAATCTGCTGCCCTTCCTGACCGCCAGAAACAACGTCGAATTGATGTTTCATCTGCATCCTGACGTCGGCCCCGCCGAGGCGCGTCGGCGATCGGTCCAGATGCTGGAAAGAGTGGGTCTCGGGCATCGTCTGGATTACTTTCCGGCGAAACTGTCGGGCGGCCAGAAACAGCGTGTGGCCGTGGCCCGGGCGCTCGTCGCCAGCCCGCGGCTGATCCTTGCCGACGAACCCACGGCGGCACTTGACAGTCAGTCTGGCCGCGATGTGGTGGATCTGCTGCAGGAGCTGGCGCGGAGCCAGTCGTGCCCGATCCTCATGGTCACTCACGACCCGCGGATTCTGGACGCAGCCGACAGGATTCTGCAGATGGAAGACGGACGGATCCTGCCTGATGTCGGTCGGATGTCGAACCCACCAGGTTCCGCCGGACCAGTCTGACCTGCCGGGACTCCGGTCGTTTTTCTGACAAAAACATGAGCGTGACCTGGCTGTTGATCGGCAGGACCTGCCGCTTCTCACGGCACACAGGCACGGCGGTCTCGTGTGGCCATTACACTGGACCATTCCCCCGCGACCGCTGCATTCGATTCTTGGGGCTTGATCTGCAAAATCGGAATATTTTCACAAGTCGCGGGAAAGGGAGGTTCGATATCAGAGAGGACGCCGTGATTTTGGCGTTCAGTCTCTGGCATTCGCCGGTCCAGGTTCTGACAGGCAGGATTTCAATCATGACCGCGCTTTCCGACATTTCAGGGAACAACCCCATGCAGACGTTTGGCAGACATCTACGGCGAAGCGTCCTGCTGACGGCGATTTGTCTGATGACGCTGTCGAATTCCGGCTGCACACTGACTGGTGGCACCATCGGTGTGATATGGGAATACATGACCTTCTGGAAGACGCTGCCTCCGGTTCCGGTTCCGGCCTATCACAGCCAGCTCATGGAAGACAAACTCTGGGAAGACGAACGCTACAACCGAGTTCCCGTGCTGGACCCCATTGAGGGTGACGTATTCTGTGTTGATCCTCCTAGTGAAGACCAGGTGATGCGGGCACTGCCGGACGAAACATCGGGCGGATTTGCGTTCTTTGAAGAAACGCAGATCAACAACGTCCGCATTGTCGTAGACCCGCTGGTGGACCGCCTGGATGAATGCAAAGTCTATCCGCTGGTGGGCCCCTGCCGCCTTCATCACTGTCACTACAAATGCACGGTTTACTACGACAAAACGATCCGATCCTACTGGCCGGTCCCGTTCTCGCATGTCGACCAGACAGAACAAGTGGTCTACATCGACAAGGACCATCTGATCCGCTGTGCCGGACCGACAGTCGGTTATTGAGTGACTGCGTGATGCCCGGATATTCTCAGGGTCAGCCCGACTTTTTCAGGTCGGGCTTTTTTCGTTTGGTTTCCGGGACTTCACTGCATCCGCAATGGTTTTGCTTTCTGTGTACGTGCCAGAGTATCATCTGCTGACACGAGTCATTGAAGTGGTCGACCTCCGCAGTTCGACTGTCCCCGACCTGGACGGAGTCGTTTTGAAAAACGACGGATATTCGACGTTCGGACTGCATTATCTTGTCACTTCTGACTCAAAGGGCTCTTGTGCCTGAGTCTCTGACCGATCCGAGATTGCTGAATGCCGGCACTGCGTTTTCGGTGTCGACAGCCCGTTCTCCCCGCGCTAAGACGGCGGTTCCGGAGGTCATTGGTGCGGCGGTCCGCGTGACCATTGAATCGTCCGACAGGACCGACGAAGAAAGCGATGAATCGGCTGGACACTTCCTCACTTCGAAATCGGCGCTAAGCTTTTACTCGTCGGCGACTTTTCATCTGATCGCCTGGGGTCTGGCATTTCTGCTCTGTCAATTGCTCGGCCTGGACTGGCACGAACTGATCAATTCCGGCGAGACATCGATCCATGCATCGCTGGGTGATGAAGATATTGCAGGAGACGCGGCGAAGTTTGAACTTGCGGGCGATCTCGGCGAGGAACTGGAGATTCCGGGGAATCATCCGGACCAGATTTCATTGCTGCTCAGCAAGTCTGACCAGGCATGGCTCAACAGCTCGACTGGCGACGTCTGGAGCAATCTTCCTGCGGGAGAAGCCGAAGGTGAAGCAGGCGGCGGAACGGGAGTCCTGCTGAAAGTTCCGGCATCGGGCCTTGCCGTGACGAAGGGCAGTTTCACGGCGTTTACGATTCCCGCACAGCCAAAACCCCGCGAAGCGTACTCCATCGTCATTGAAGTGCGACTGAAGGACGACGTTCGCAAATACCGCGTCTCAGATCTGTCAGGCGAAGTACGTGGCTCCGACACGTATGTTCAGAAACTGCCGTTTGATTCACGTACACCGCTGGCCAGCGGGTATCCGGCGGAAGACAAGAAGATCAAACCGCTGACGATGTCGACAGTGCTTGATGTCGTGAACAACCGTGTGCAGATCATCGTCAAAGTCCCCGGAGCCGACCGGCTCGTTCGCGATGAAATCCACATCCGCTCAAAGAAACTCCGAGAGGAACAGAGGATCACGCTCGTCTTCGGCAAAGCGGCTGAGGAGAAGGCAGAAGACGACAAACCGGAGGATCAGGAAACCGAATAAGGACAACTGTCATCGGTCGAGCAGCGACTGCGCAATCACGACTGCCCCGGCGACTGCGTCCCGCACGATGATTGCGGACTGCAGATCAGCTCCGCTGCTGCGGATGCGATTCTCGACGAGCGCTCGCAGAGATTCCTGCTGCATCAGCACTGAACCCGTGAGTTTCAGGTGAATCCCGTTCCGGAGCTCCAGCCGACCTGCGACAGCGAGAACCATCATTGCCAGTTCGGACGCAGCCCCCGTAATGATCGAGGCGGCGACTTCGTCAGAAATGGCAGCGGATTCAAAAGCGAGCCGCGCGAGTTCTGCGATCACCGCACGAGGCACTTCATGAGAATACACGGCCGTCACGATTTCCGAAGGCGAACTGACCTCGAGCTGCCCGAGAACAGCGTCCAGCAGCCGAGTCGCCGGTGCGCGTCCGTCCGCGGCTCTTGAAACGGCCTGAAGGACGGCCCGACCAATCGCAAACGCGCTGCCTTCGTCGCCGAACAGATAACCCCATCCTCCACTGCGAGCGGTCTGACCGGCGGCATTCCGACCGAATGCCAGCGACCCGGTTCCCGCGATGAGGGCAATTCCGCAGCCATCCGTCGAATCGACATGAAGCAGTGGCACGGCATCGTTGACCACTCGAAATCGGTGCGCCAACCGGACATCGTCCGCCCAGCGTTCGACCACGCCGCGATCCGACTCGCGATCCGCGCCGGCAAGTCCCAGGCAGGCTGCATCAACCGTTGCACGGTCCAGTCGGGCGTCTGAAAACGCCGATTCAATGGCGGCGTCGAGATTCTTCATTGCGGCCACCGGCCCGACTGCACGCTGGTTCGAAGGTCCCGCAAGACCTCGTCCCACCACTCCCGCTTCTCCCGTGACATCCGCCCTCGCGAGCCAGCACATCGTCTTCGTCCCGCCGCCATCGATACCAAGCACGAGACCATCCGCAGGAACATTCGAAGTCATAAGATGGAACTCGTGCAGAAACTACGACCTGAAACGGCGACGTTCCGCTCACAAAGCCAGCACGTCTTTCAGCACGACGCCATGCACATCTGTCAGACGCATGTCGCGACCGCCGAAGCGATAAGTGACTTGTTCGTGGTCCATTCCCATGAGATGCAGCATCGTGGCATGGAGGTCGTACATCTCGGCCCGGTTTTCGATGACCTTGTAGCCGAATTCGTCTGTCGCGCCGAAGACTGTGCCGCCCTTGATCCCTGCGCCTGCCATCCACATCGAGAACGCGAACGGATCGTGGTCACGCCCGTCAGCTCCCTGGGCAAAAGGCGTACGCCCGAATTCACCGGACCAGACAACCAGCGTCTGATTCATCAGGCCGCGCTGTTTCAGGTCCGCCAGCAATGCTCCGATCGGCTTGTCGACGGAGCGGGCATTCCTGGTATGGCCTTCGAAAAGATTGGAATGCTGATCCCAGCGATCTCCGTTCCCCGCAGGACAGGTGAGTTCGATAAAGCGTACGCCGCGTTCGACGAGCCGTCGGGCCAGCAGACATTGTCGGCCGAAAGTTGTCGTGTTGGGAAACTCGTCGAAGATTCCGTAGGCTTCCTGCGTCTCCTTCGTCTCGTCGCTGAGTTCCATCAGTTCCGGCACGGTCAGCTGCATTTTCGCGGCCAGTTCGTAGTTCAGGATTGCAGATTCCACCTGATCGTCATGTCCGTATCGTTCTGCGGTGGCAAGGTCGAGCCTGCGGATCAGGTCGAGTTTTCGTGTTTGCAGTTCCGCCGAAGTTTCGCGCCGCATGATGTCGGCCACCGGAGGATTGTTCAGCCCGAACACAGAGCCCTGATAACTGGCGGGCAGAAAACCGCTGCCGAAGTTGTCGAGTCCTCCCGGAGGAATCAGACCGCCGTTCAGGACGACAAAATGAGGCAGATCCTGACATTCCGTTCCCAGGCCGTATCCGAACCAGGCTCCCATCGACGGACGCCCCTGCAGACCCGATCCCGTGTGCAGGAAATAATTTGCGTTGGTATGCTCGGGAAACTCAGAGGTCATTGAGCGGATGACGGCCAGATCGTCGACGTGTTTTGCTGTCTCGGGAAACAGATCGCTGACCGGAATGCCGCTCTCTCCGTACTGCTGAAACTTCCATGGGCTGGCCAGCGTGTTGCCGATGTTGTTGAACTGAGTCGGCTCAATCCTCGCCGGAAACGGTTTCCCGTGTTCCTGATTCAGACGCGGTTTCGGGTCAAACGAATCGACTTGTGAAACACCTCCGTCCATGTACAGAAAAATGACGCTGAGTGCCTTGGGTTCGAAGTGTGTCGCCTTCGCGTGGAGGCCGTTGCTGTGCTCACGGCCCTGCGGTTTTCCGTCGGCCGCAGGCGCATCCTGCCCCAGCAGATGTGCCATCGCGACTGCTCCGAATCCACAGGCCGAGGACTGCAGCAGCTGGCGGCGAGTCGTCGGGGCAGGCCGAAATCGCTGGCAATGAGAACGAAGCATCATCTGGTCCGGTGAGTAATTGGCATGATTCACTTCTTGTTATAACGAACGACTGTCAGATTGTCCGGGCACACTCGCATGAACTCAACCGGGAAATGAATTCCTCACCGCAGCGCTCCGGAATGAGATCGGTAGTGGAATGACATGAAATCCGCCGTTATGCTCAGCGATCGTTGAACAGGTATATCAAGGTACGGAACCAATGACTGACGAGTCCGATGATCTGAATAGCCAGCTCATGCGGGAATTCTCGCGGCGAGATAAAAAGAACGACCGAGACGCCGCACGTCCGAAGACTGAGCTGATCACGTCGCCCGTTGCAGAACCGACCGCCACGGCACAAGTTCCCGCGACCCAGGCTCCATCAAAAGAGGACGTCGAAAAAGATCAGATGGGGATGATCAACCGGCTGCGGCTGCGACATGCCGAATCGGCTCATCAGCTGGAACGGGCGCGCCTGGCCTATCGCACCGAAATGCAGATGATCACACATCAATCCGATGCGGCGATCCGTGAAAGTCGTGCGTTCTGGGATGCAAAGTCGGTCGAAGTCGCCGAATCGATCAAAACCTACGTTCAGGCAACTGTGAGAGCACTGGAAATCGACCGTCTGGATTCCCGCAATAACGATCTGACTCGAGCTTATGAAGCCGCTGCCACAGCACTCGAAAAAGCAAAAACCACCAAACTGCCGGAAGTGCTCAAGGATCGGTTGATCAGGGACATCCTCGATAACTTCGAACGAACTCTGACGCGTATTCAGAACGATACCATCGTTTCCAAATACGACCTGGACTGACTGCGTGCTTTCAGCCTGTTTTGTGTCCGACGATTCGCACTTCGCCATTCCTGTGTTTCATTGCTCCAGATGCCTTCTGCCCCGCGGAACACCGACACCGACTCTGACGAGACATCCCACGACGGGCGGATTCTGCTTGTCGGCGGCGTGTTCCTGTTTATCACGGGTGCCGCCACTGGAGCGATGCTGTATGCGTTCGGTATCGCAGGTCGGCACTTCGACATCTCCGTCCTGCGCGGCGGGTTGCTGACGTTCGGGATGATTTCCCTGAGCGTCGCGGTCGGCGTGATTGTGATGACGGTACTCATTCAGCTGCTCGGGATTCTCTGGCCACGTTCGCTGACGATCTGGTC
>JANNGQ010000046.1:0-17133 GCA_031403975.1 Planctomycetota bacterium | reverse complement strand
TATTACTCCGAAGGCATCGCCGCCGGAGATCTGAACAATGACGGCAAGCAGGACATCATCTACGGACCGCACTGGTACGCCGGACCGGATTTCACATCGAAAAGCGAGATCTATCCGGCTGTGCCCCAGGATCGAAACGGTTACGCGGACAATTTTTTCAATTGGGTTCACGATTTCGACGGAGACGGATGGAACGACATACTTGTCGGCGGCTTTCCGGGAAAGCCCGGTTTTGTGTACCGCAATCCCGGTAAAGACGGACTGACGGGGCTTTGGGAAAAAAAACAAGTGGCCGATTCCGTCAGCAACGAAGCGCCGCAGTTTACGGATATCACCGGCGACAAGGTTCCGGAACTCGTCTGCACCCGACAAGGGCATTACGGCTTTTATGTCCCTCCGAAAGGCAATCCGCTTGAGCCCTGGTCGTTCATCTCGATCTCGGAGGAGATAGCTCCGACTCCGTTCGGGCATGGCCTGGGAGTCGGCGATGTCAACAGCGACGGACGACTCGACATGATCGCGACCGATGGCTGGATGGAGCAGCCGGCAGAGGGTGCTGTCGAAGGCATCTGGAAATTCCGCAAGCATCCGTTTGCCGATGCCGCAGCGGACATGTTTGCCTATGACGTGGACGGAGACGGAGATTCGGATGTCATTACCGCTCTGCAGGCGCATGAATTCGGGCTGGCGTGGTACGAGAACACGCTTACCGCTGCGAACGGCGACATCGGATTCAAAAAACATATCGTGATGGGCAGGACGACGCAGGAAAATCCATACGGAATCCTCTTCACGGAACTTCACGCCGTGAGACTGGCGGATATCAACGGAGACGGACTGCAGGACATTGTGACGGGCAAAACATACTGGTCACATCATGCACAGAGTCCGATGTGGGACGCTGGTGCTGTCGTGTATTGGTTCGAGCTGACTCGCGGAGCTGACGGAACTGTCGACTTCGTTCCGCACCTCGCGGATGGTGAAGCGGGCGTCGGACGAGGTCTGGTTGTCGAAGACATCAACAACGACGGACTCATCGACATTGCATCCGGCGGGATGAAGGGTGCTCATGTGCTGATGCACGCAGCGAAAACGGTCACCGAAGACGAGTTTCGCGCGGCTGGGCCTCAGAAGCGAAAGGAGATGGCTGAAGGTCTGTCGCCCGAAGATGCTGCGAAGAACATGACGGTGCCTCCCGGATTTCGTGTCCAGCTGGCAGCCGGTGAACCAATGGTACATCAGCCGATTGCCATGTGCTTCGATCACAAGGGCCGACTGTGGGTCGCGGAAGCTCATACCTATCCGATCCGGGCGAACGACGGTGAAGGCAAAGACAAGATCGTCATCTTCGAAGACACGACCGGCGACGGCGTGTTCGATACTTCGAAGACGTTTATCGAAGGACTCAACCTTGTCAGCGGTCTGGAAGTCGGCTTCGGCGGAGTTTATGTCGGAGCCGCGCCGTACCTGATGTTCATTCCGGATCGCGACGGAGACGATGTGCCGGATGAAGTTGACAACAGCGGAAAGCGGAAAGCGGAAAGCGGGAATCCGACGCTCCAGTTCCCGAATGACGTGCCTCCCGGAGCAATCGTCCTTCGCGACGGATTTGGCTGGCAGGACACGCACGAAACGCTGAATGCCTTCATCTGGGGACCGGATGGATGGCTCTATGGCTGCCACGGCGTGTTCACACATTCAAAAGTCGGCAAGCCGGGTGATCCGGACGAAAAACGACTTCCGCTGAACGCCGCCGTCTGGCGTTACCATCCCACGAAGGACATCTTCGAGGCCTTCATGAATGGTACCAGTAATTCGTGGGGAGTGGACTTCAATGACCGAGGCCAGGCATTCATCACGGCCTGTGTGATTCCTCATCTGTGGCATGTGATTCAGGGAGGTCGCTATCACCGGCAGGGCGGCCAGCATTTCAATCCGTACACCTACGACGACATCAAGACGATCGCCGACCACGCACACTATACGGGCGACATCGGTGATCATGCCTGGTGGGGCCACGAACCGCGCGCTGCGGGAGCAACGGCGGATGCCGGCGGAGGACATGCACACGCGGGCGGAATGGTTTACCTCGGCGACAACTGGCCGGATGAGTACCGCAACCAGATCTTTTTCAACAACGTTCACGGCAATCGTGTCAACTGCGACATCCTTGAGCCCGTCGCCGATACGTCAGCGTTTGTCGGCCATCATGGAAAGGACCTGCTGCTGGCGAATGATCACTACTTCAGAGGCATCAACCTGCGTTATGGTCCGGACGGAACGGTCTACCTGATCGACTGGTACGACAAGAACGCCTGCCATCGCACCAACCCGGAAATCTGGGACCGCACGAGCGGTCGGATCTATCGCATCTCGTACGGCACGACGACGCCTCCGCGATTTGACGCCTCGCAGTGGAATGAGTTTCAGCTGTTCGGAGCGCATGATCACAGGAATGAGTGGTATGCCAGAATGGCTCGCAAAGTGCTGATGGAGAAGGGCTGTTCGAATCAGTTGATTGACTCATTCTGGACCATGGTGACGACAAAGTCCCGGCCCGTGGAGATTCGCCTTCGATACCTGTGGACTCTGCATGTTCTCGGCGGGCTGACCGACGAACGAATCGGAACTCTGTTGCACGACGATGAAGAGTTCATGCGAGCCTGGGCGATCCAGCTGGAAATGGAAGATAAGCAAGTGTCCGAAGGCATACGGCAGGAGCTGCAGGAACTGTCCGAGACTGACAAGTCTCCGGTCGTGCGTCTCTATCTGGCCTCGGCACTGCAGAGAATGCCTGTCAGCGATCGCTGGGGGATCGCATCAGCCCTGGCGGCACAAGGAGACGACGCCGAAGACCACAATCTGCCGCTCATGCTTTGGTATGGATCAGAACCGCTCGTCGCACAGGATCCACAGCGAGCGATTGAGCTGGCTCTCAAAACGCGGATTCCGCTGCTGCGCCGATTCATCATTCGCCGCGCGGCGGCTCAGAGCGAAACTCTGCCGGCGGCTGTCGGAGCTCTTGGGGCAACCAGTGACACCGGAATACAACAACTGATTCTCGAAGAGATGATGACGGCGTTCGAAGGGCGTGTCGACATTCCAATGCCAGATGTGTGGCAAGCGGTCTATGAAACGCTGTCGAAGAATGACCAGCAGGAGATCCGCGACCGGGCCGACCAGGTGGCCGTGCTGTTCGGCGATCAGCGAGTGTTCGGGCCGATGAGGTCGCTTTTGGGCGATGCGACTCAGGATGTCGGTCGCCGACGTCAGGCTCTGGATGTGCTTGTGAAGGGCCAGGACAAGGAATCAGCCGCCGTCCTGCTCAGCAGCACAGTGCTGGACAATGCGGACCTGCAGGCGGTCGCCGTGCGTGCACTCTCGACACTTGGAAACGACAGGACTCCGAAAGTGCTTCTGGATCGATATACGACACTGGCTGCCGAGGCACGTGGTGACGTCATCAGCACTCTCGTCTCGCGGCCCGTGTGGACAAAGATGCTGCTGACCAGTATTGGCAGGGGTGCGATTCCGAGCAGTGATCTTCACGCCTACCATGTGCGCCAGATTCTGTCGTTCAACAATGCGGAACTGAATGACCTGCTGAAAGCTCACTGGGGCGAGATCCGGGAATCGTCCGCCGACCGCCGCGCTCAGGTTACAGAATGGAAGAAGCAGCTCGGACCGCGAGTCCTTGCGAAAGCGAATCTCGGCAACGGTCGCCGAGTCTATTCCAAGACCTGCCAGAACTGTCACCGCCTGTTCGGCACGGGAGGCCAGATTGGTCCTGATATCACCGGCTCGAACCGGGGGAACATCGACTACATTCTTGAAAACATGCTCGATCCGAGTGCAGTCGTCGGCCGTGATTATCAGATGACAGTCGTTGCCCTGAAGGACGGTCGAGTCGTCAACGGGCTGTTGAAACAGGAGACCGACAGCGCTTTGACGATTCAGACGATCAACGACAAAGTTGTTGTGCCGCTGGCGGAGATTGACGAGAGGAGTCTGGCGAATATCTCGATGATGCCCGAGCGTCAGCTGGATACACTCACCCAGGATGAAGTTCGCGACCTCATCGCGTATCTCAACAGTCCCGCTCAGGTCGTACTCAGTGGTCCGCCCTCCGCGATTGATGAAACGACCGGCAAAGTTCCCGGAGCGATCGAAGGTGAGGCCATGAAGATCGTTGAAAAGACCGGCGGCAATGCCGGCAGTCAGAACATGAGCGGCTTCAAAGCCGACCGCTGGAGCGGCAACGATCACCTCTGGTGGACCGGCGCAAAACCCGGCGATCGATTGTCGCTGGAAGTTCCAGTCGCATCAGACGGTGCCTACGATGTCGAGATTGTGATGACGCGGGCCATGGATTACGGCACCGTCAAACTGACGCTGGGCGACAATGTGCTCGAATCCGGACTGGACCTTTATAACAGCCCCGAAGTGATCACAACCGGCGTCCTGAGTTACTCGGGAGTGGCACTCAAGAGTGGCGAACCGCGTCTGGCACTGGAGATCACTGGTACAAATCCGGATGCCGTGGCGGCATTTATGGTCGCTGTGGACTACATCCGACTCGTGCCTTCGGCAAAATAGCAGTTGTTCCTTCGTCCCCACGTGCGGGTCGTAAACGAATATCATTTCCAGTTTTTGCGCGCGGGCGCGGAAAACCCAGAGATAGGCCATAAAGGGCGAGACGTGATGGCCGAGACGTTCCGACTGTTGCGCGGTAACTATCGCCGACAATTCGCCGACTTCCATGACCGAGGTTAGAAATGCGAATTCCTGGCGAGCGTATCAAGCGGACTCGATTGATTCAGACACACAGATTCATCGTTGCCGTCGACGTGGAAATGGTCGTCCCCGTCGATGACACAGGGGAACCATGTTACGAGTCCGAAACCGTTCAACTGCTGCGGGACATTAAACTGCATGCGGAGCGAGTAGACGTGGCTTGGTTGACCAAGTATGGAAAGGTTTACACAGCAATGCAACCTGTGTGAAGTTAGGTTGCCATGACGGAAATGACGCTGTTTATGGAAGTCGGACTGTCCCTCATTAGCGTCCATCAGCGTTCATTAGCGGTTCAACAAGACACAGATCAAACGCTGATGAACGCTAATGGACGCTGATAAATCAGGAGAATCGGGACGACGTTCGTTTCTGGCGGATGCAGGAGGAATGGTGCATGTTGACGGATTCGAGCGCGCGAAAAACAACGCGATGGCTGGTCGTTGTCGTCGTGTTCTGCGTATGGTCGAAGTCCGTGAACGCCGGCGTTCAGCCACGCCCAAACATCGTCCTGATAATGACCGACGTCCAGGGCTACGCGCCGATCGGACGGCATGGGCATCCGTGGATCCGGACTCCGCACCTGGACCGACTGTACGATCAGAGCACTCGATTCACGAGGATGCTCGTGTCGCCGACCTGCAGTCCGACTCGATCGGCGTTGATGACCGGGCGACATTCCATGCGGAACGGGGTGACTCACACGATCCTGGAGCGAGAACGGCTGACTCTGAATGCCATCACATTGCCGCAGATGCTGGCGAAAGCCGGATATCGTTCGGGCATCTTCGGGAAGTGGCATCTGGGCGATGAGGAACCGTACCAGCCGCATCAGCGAGGTTTCAACGAGGCCTTCATCCACGGAGCGGGAGGCATCGGGCAGGCGTATGACTGCAGTTGTGCGGACGTACCGATGAACTCGTACTTTGATCCGGTGATCCGGTACAACGGGAGATTCGTGAAGACGAAGGGCTTCTGCACGGATGTGTTTTTCTCAGCGGCAACTGGCTGGATCGGTCAGGCACGAAGTCAGCCGCAGCCGTTCTTCGCCTACATTGCGACGAACGCTCCACACGGTCCGTATCTGGCTCCCGAGTCGGCGAAGAATCGATTTCTGGACTGCGGTTTCGGCGACGAGCAGGCGGCTTTTTACGGCATGATTGAGAACATTGACGACAATGTCGGACGATTGTTGAGCCGGCTCGAAGAATGGAGACTGCTGGAAAACACGATCGTCATTTTCATGTCCGACAACGGCACCACCGGCGGTGGGTCAGGCAAACCGGGCGTCGCGTTGGGCAGGGATCAGAACGGCTCGCTGATGCTGCCGTTTAACGCAGGTATGAAAGGTCTGAAAGCATCAACTGACGAAGGTGGCGTGCGAGTTCCTTTCTTCGTGCGGTGGGACGGTCATTGGCCGGCCGCTCGCGATGTTGATCGCATCGCGGGGGACATCGATATCTTCCCGACCATCGCTACTTTGACGGGAGCCGAAATGCCTCCGATGCAGGTGGAAGGCAGAAACCTCGTGCCGCTGCTTGACGATCCGCTGAGTGAATGGCCGGACCGCGCTCTGTTCACACATGTCGGTCGCTGGCCGACCGGAGCGGAACCGAACGACTTTCAGTGGAAATCGTTCAGCGTTCGCAGCCAGCGGTTTCGATTCGTCAACAACATTGAGCTGTTTGACATGGAAGCCGATCCGGGCCAGGCCGTGAACGTCATCGACCGGTATCCGGAAGTCGTCAGTACGTTACGATCCGAGTACGATGCCTGGTGGAAATCCACTCGCCCGCTGATGGTCAACGAGTCCGCACCGATGTCGCCGACTCGTCCGTTTCATGTGCTGTACAACGCACAGCTGAAGGGCGACGGAATCCCGGACTGGATGCCATGAATCGGCAATGCTGTCGATGTACGCCGCCAAACTCAGATGCAAACCGAAGGCCGCTGCCGTTATTGTCCGTGTTGCGCAGCGGACGTCGTTCGTGCGGCATAATCTGTGAGCTACGGCTAAGAACCCCTAACAAATCCTCCGTGGCCGCGTTGTGTCGAGCGTGGTCTAGATGCATGGAAGAGTGACGAGACGACAAATGTCGTCGAGGAGCGATGACGCCGCAGATCGGCCGCTATCGACGCAACCCTGCGGGACGCTTGTGGTTGCTTTTCAGGCAGCGTCGCTCGTCGTCGACGTGATGTCCCGTCTCCTCCTTACTCCTTGCCTGAACCGCAACCACAAACGTCGCGGCTCACGCAGGTTTTGTTAGAGGTTCTAATTCAAAGTCGGCACCTGCATCAATCGCGGCGTTGCGTCGAACAGCCAGGACTGTTCGGGGACCTGACCGCGTTTGGGCTGACGTGGGATCGTGAAGACTTCCGGCACATCCATGTCCAGCCCGGTCTGCGGATGGGGAGTCGTCTTGACTGCGAACTGAGCCATCAGCGTACGGATTCTCGGGTCATCTTTGCTGTCGAACGAGCCGATGGTAACGATGGAACGGTACTTTTCGTGAAACACCCACGCTTCGTAGTTCCTGTCGTAACCATGTTTCTTTGCATTGCGCATTTCGCTCGCAAGAGTCCTGGCGTTGTTTGCACAACCATCGAGGCTCGAGCCGAAAGTCTTGTCAAAAAAGCTCTGCCCGCCCGAAGATTTCTCGTTGCCCACCTGAATCACGCTGTTACCGCTGAACGTGGCAATGGTCAGGGTGAATTTTCCTTTGTTCTGCAGCAGGGAATGGTCCTGACCGGCATTCAGATCAACAAGGAACTCATCAACGGAACTGGTGCTGACGTCGCCATCCCACAACGGATTCACTGTCAGAAACGCGCGGCTGAGCGGTGACGGACGACCGGGAGTCCTCGGCAGAATCCCGCCGTTCTTTTCATCGGTCAGGAATGCCGGCTCGAATTTCTTCTTGATGTAGTTCAATGGCGCAGCGGCCTTCTTATCATTGTTGGATGTAAAGTTTCCGGCGAGAACCGACACGAATCCGTGCCGTGCGACGTAACGGCGGGAATCCGCCTCTGACAGGCTTGGCGATGCAATTTGCCCCATTTCTTCTTCGAGGGCGAACGTATAGGCCGGGATGCCTTTCTTGCGAAGCTCGTAGACCATCTGATCCGCCGCCTCCCAGGCCGACATGCCGCCTTCCGTGCGACGGTCTTCTTCTTCAACATCGCGAATCGCAGCCACCATGATCATCCAGGGCCCGTGCTTCTTCGAGAGGGTATACCGCTTGCCTTTGACAGCTTCGATTTCTCCGATGGCTGTACCGGAAAGGAACAAAACGGCGGCGAGCAGCACAAACAGGTTTCGGAGGGCGGGCATCCTGCGATCCTTCTTTGAGGTTTGATCCGTCATACGACTTCGGCGCACCGACAACAATCCATGATGCGGTTTCCGACATTAAAATCGGAGCCGATCGGTTGCCAGTGAACCTGTCCGACGTGGCCAGCACCAGCCATCGGCGCTGTCGTGAACGTCGCGAGTATGCCACGAGTGATGGCTTCGAATTAAGCCGTTTCTCCAGGATTCCGACCTGAGTCCGGCGAGGGACTCGCCGGATGTGGACCGGAATCGGCAGCTCCTGCCGGCAATGAATGCGGCTCGTCGAATCGGCCGGTGGAGGCGACGATTCGGGCCGGAAGCCACTGCGGGTTTTGCCGGAGCGAATTCACTCGACTGAGTCTGAGTCAGCGATCCAGCTCGCCGATTCGAAGGGTTGTCTACCTACCGCTGGTAAGGAATCGACAGTTTTCGCTGCTGCGGTTCCAGGTATGTTCCGGCTGGCCCCGAAAACGATGGCTCAACCGTTCGGCGGTTCATAGTTGCCGCTCCATAACGTGATCCGCCGATGGCAGTTCCGACAGCGCGGCCCTGGGAAACCGTTGTGACAGGGATCATGGTACCCTGAGCGGAAGCCATCTGGGTCCTGGTGTTCATGTTTGCTGACCGGTGTCCATACCGCGATGAACCGGATTGAATCGAATTCGCAGTATCCGCGAGGCGTTCGCCCTCTCCGAACATCTGACGATGCGGCAGTGCGCTGGACTGTCCCGGAACGCCGGGTACAGCCGGCGGACTCGACGGTAACGGAGGCAATGGCAAAGGAGCGGCCTGAAACGTACGGACTTCCGGCGACGGCATACTCTGCCCCGGCAGCACGTTCGAAGGACGGGCAGGTACCAGCTGCTCGCCAACCGGAGAAGGTGTGGCGATTCCGTTTGAGTATCTCTGGCTTCCCAGTCCCTGCGGCAGCACGGAAATCGGCTGGTTCGTCAGCGATTCCTGGATCGGCACCAGGCCCGACTGAGGCGCGTAAATCATTCCCAGCTGTGAAAAGTCATCCACAGTCCCGAGTGAGGATCCGTACGAGTCGGCTACACATCCAGCACCGGAATCGCATGGAGGCACCGGAGGAAATCTCTGCCAGCAGGTCTGATTGAACCCCCATTGAGGTGCATATGACGCTGACACGTGAGGTCTCGACGGTCCGACAGGGTAAAGATGTCCCGCCAAACCGGGCGCAGTGGTCAGCAAGAGTGCTGAACCTGCAGCAATCGATCGCAGCACCTGATTCATTATGCTCACTTTCATATTGTTCATTCTGTGTCCAGCCACTCATCCCGAGCACTATCGGCCGCCCGGTACTCCGACTCCCGGCTGCACGATATTGCCGAACGATGACGGATGTCCGGACACTCCACTGAAACCTGTACCGCCGAAGCCACCACCGCCGAAGCCGCCACCGCCGAAGCCGCCACCGCCGAAGCCGCCACCACCGAAGCCGCCGCCACCGAAGCCGCCGCCGTAGCCGGCACCGCCGTAGCCGCCACCGCCATAGCCGCCACCGCCATAGCCGCCACCGCCGTAGCCGCCACCACCGTAGCCGCCACCACCATAGCCGCCACCACCCGCCGTGAATGCGCCCGCAAAGTGGCTGGTCCTGAAGGAATTGAAGGCGACCGCATGTCCGGTCGTACCGAGCTGTGAGTATCCATACAAGCCGGCTCCCGGCATCACCTGCATACCCTGCAACTGCTGCATCTGCAGCGCCTGTAACCCTTCTCCCAGTTGCTGATTCTGCTGAGCAAACTCCTGTTGCGGTCTCACCAGACCGTAGTAGTTCAGTGCGGGTCCGCCCCCGCCGGCACCACCTCGAAACATATTGAGATACGGGCTGAAAGTCGGCGTGTCGATAGGCCGATTGATCCTGTTTCCACCGAACTGAGCGGACGCTTGCGCGCAGGCACTCAGTCCGAACATGACGGCCAGCAGCATCGACTTCAATTGACTGAGCGGTGTCATAGATATCTCCCCTGTCAGATTGTGCGACGCGGACAATCAGAATCCGCCGGCAGTGGTTTCTCCCTGCAGGGCTCTTGACGTACTGTTGCCGAGAATCGTGATTCCCAGTATCCGTTCGATCGGTGCCGTCACTTTGGCCAGCTTTGTGTCGAGCGTGATCCAGGGCGATGCCTTGACGTACAGGTGATCACCCGGAAACAGCTGATAATTTGTGGACGTCTGAGCGCCCTGAGCAATGCCGTTCCAGTCGACTTTCAGAATCTGATCCGGGCCGCATTGCTGCGGCGACGGTCGTGCAATCCAGATGGAACTCTTGGAGGCGACACTCGGCAGGCCGTTGATCCGGGCCATGGCATCCAGCACTGTTTCGTTCCCCGTCACAGGAATGCGATAGACCTGCTCGCCCGCTCCACCGCCGTCGGTGATGACGTAGTAAACTTTGCTCTCGTAGGAATACACGTCGACTGAAACTTCCGGACGATGAATGTGGCTGCTGAGATGCTGCTCAATCGCCTGACGTGCCTGTGTCAGCGTCAGACCGGTGACATACACATTGCCATAAACTCCGAGTCCGACCGTTCCGTCCGGTCGTACCAGATGAGGTCCGGCGACAAACTGCCTGTTCTGTGTGATGGTCAGAGTCACCAGCACCTGAACCTGCGGCGCGATCTGCCGCAGATGCTCATCAATGCGTCTCTGGATTTCATCGAGTGGCTGATCGGCGACGAGCACCTTGCCATATTCCGGTCCGAGGTTGACATAGCCTTCCGTCGCGATGGCGTACATGCCGTTGATCTGTTTGAACTGTGCCGAGACCGGATCTTCGCTCAACAACATCGGGATCGTGCGGTTCGCCTGGATGAGCAGCGATTCACCAGCGCGGATCGGTGCGGACATGGGACGAATGTTGTTGACGGCTTCAATCAGCAGCACATCCGGCGGTTCGACGACGTACTCCGGAAGTGACACTTTGCGAAGTTCCCGCGGTGCCTCCGGAATTGAGGAGAAGCTGCACAGCGACGCATCGCATCCGTTCGTCGCACAGGACTGTCCATAGGAAGGATACGATGGGCCGGTTGAACACACAGTCGAGTGCGACGCGCATCCGCTGATCCCGGAACTGAGCAGTGCCAGCACAGCGGCTGCATTCAGTCCGCGCAGCAATCCCGCCTTGATCAGGCGTACTGGTCGCATACGATCCTCCGTGATTCTGCATGGACGAGGCCGGCATTCCATTCCCGGCTGCCCGTTGAACCGTCAACCAGCAGGTTGGCTGCATGACGACGGTACTCCGGAGCAATAGATCGGACAGTGCTCTCGCCGCCGGCTTACCTTTCTCGCCACAAGCCTCGGCGCTGTCACGCTCCGTCGCCGGTTATTCCGACCGCGCCGATTGCAGCACAGTTCAAACTGCCTCTTCGAAATCCGGACGGCATCGGCAGAACCTGCCGGTTGTCCCTGACAGCGTTCACTGCCGTCGTTCAAGTGCAAGACCCATCGCCCGGATTCGCTCGACTGTTCGGCTTACTCATCTGGCGCCATCACGACGCGCTCGCAGAACTCATCAATCGATTCTTCTACGAGCTGTGCGATCTGAGCCTGCAGGGGCACGTCGTGAATTCGCGGAACGTGGCGACAGACAGTGATCAACACCTGTTGTGGTCGACCGCTTCCCTGGCGAGTCATCACGGCTTCGATTTGGCAGTTGAGTCCGGATTTCTTGTCTCGGGTGATGGATTCCGGCGTCTGCTGTTCAGCCGCAGTGGTACGCAACTCTTCTTCGCCCGCATGCCAAAGCGCTCTCGGTGTTTCAATCAACAGAACTTTTCCTGCTGCAACGAGCACGAAGCCAAGGAATTCCCCGGCCAATTCCCCGGCCAGTCCTTTCCACGACGTGTCATCGCGGTGGCGGCCCGTCTCCCGGTCCAGCTCTCTCCAAAACTCCTTTTGTTCGTCTTCGTCCTCACGGGCTTCTTCTCCGTGCTGATCGCGCTCACGATCCGCCCGCTCTCGTTCGACTTGCCAGTTGGCACTATCGGCAAGGAATACGCCGCGAGTCTCTTCGCGCTGGTCGAATGCAAACTGAAATGACGTCAATTGGATCTGTATCGCCGGTGATTCTCGACGACATCGTTCGGAAATCCCCGCCTGGATCTGTTCCTCGAGGCCCGGATCAAACGCCTCCATCGGCAACATCGAAATCGCATCCGGCCAGTGACGAGGCTGCGAGAGTCCCGGATAATATCGCCGCTCTGTATCTGGTCGTTCGTCCGAAAAAGCGACCTGCGAACCGCGATCACTGTGTGACACGACGCGACTCGACGACCCGGCGACCATCCGTAACGTGAGCCTTGGGGCCTTGTCCGTCGACAGCACTGGAAGCAGTTGCTTCTCTGGAAGGGTCTGACAACCGAGGCCGGCATACAGTGCGCAACAGACCAGGAGTTGTGAGATCGTTTGACTCATGAGAATCAGCGCCTGAGGTGGTGGTGATGTTTACCCCGAGGCCGTCATTTGAGTCGAGATGTGTTTTATTCAGCGAAAGAACAAGACAAAGAAGAACAAGAACAAACCGGAAGAATGGGGAAGCACAGGGGGAACAGGCTGGATGGAAGAACTGGGACCAGTGGGAACAAGCCGAATCCACAGCAAACTCTATCTGCGTTTTACCGCGGCCTTAATAGCGCCGCTCACGTGAATCTTGATGTCACCCTTGCACTTCGCGATCAGGGGGACGTTGACTCGCAGAAACAGCTGGCCGGTCTTCTTCGGAGTCTGCTCCAGACCGCCATTGACCGCGAACGGTTCACCCGGTTTGCCATCGGTCACGACCACTCCGATCAGAGCTCCGAACGGCCCTGCGGACACATGGTCTTTGGACGGATCGGCAGAACTCAGACCAGTCAACGGAATCACGGCAGAGTAATCAAGCTTGTACTCGCCGAGTGCTGTCAGTCGAAACGCCTTGCCTTCTTCGACATCGCAGATCTGAGTCCAGCCCTTCGAGACATCCAGTTCTGTCTTCAGTCCGTTTTCCTGCAGCAGCTCTTCTTCGATCGCATCGATTCGCTGTCTCAGACCCTCCAGCTTCGGGTTGATTCGCTCAACTCTCTGAAGTACGTCAATCGACAACTGCTTCTCGCCCTGTTTGTAGTATTCGTTTGCAACCTCCATGTATTCAGACAGCAGGGCTTCTTCCGCCTTCGTGACCCGCTTCTCCAGTTGCTGTGCCGACTGTTCATCCTTGCGGTCACGGTCCTTGTCGCCATCGCGATTCTGAGCGATCAAGGGAGTGGCAATCCAGCATGCCAGGCAGCCGGACATCACAGTGAGGAATCCGTTGCGGGCGGCCGTGCCGCGATTCCTCTGATTCAGTGAAACGATCCGCATGTTGCCTGACATCGTGCTTCTCCGGATTCCAACGGCCGGAAGGCATCATGTTCTGGACGCTTTCCGGTTCCACCGTGCAGTTTGATAGCGGAGGTTACCGATGACGGGCGTCCGTACGCAACGAATCTCCCCGGCCGTAGAGCATCAAAGCTCAGCAAAACTGGCTCGGGAATCTATCGCTCGGAGCCTGTGGGATTAGACTGCGCAGACGCCCGAACGATGACGGACGGCTGATGCGGAGTTAATCAGATGAATCGTTGCGCCGTGATGTTTCTCCAGTTGCTGATTACAGGTTGTCTCACGCGCGTTGCTGCGGCGGGAACCCCGTTGCCCGAGTCACTGGAGCGGATTCGGGTGAGTGATGACGGGGCATATTTTGTCGAAGCGAAATCGGGAAAACAGTTTGTTCCGCTTGGGTTCAACTACGATCACGACGCCGATGGGCGGCTGATTGAAGACTATTGGCACGAAGAATGGGACCGCGTCGAAAACGATTTTCGCGACATGCAGAAGCTGGGTGCGACGGTGGTGCGTGTGCATCTGCAGTTCGGAAAGTTTATGAAGTCTGCAACGGAAGCTCGTGAAACTGAGATTCAGCAGCTCTTGAAACTGCTCGCTCTGGCTGAGGAGACTCGGCTGTATCTGGATCTGACGGGACTGGGGTGTTACCACAAAACGGACGTGCCGGAGTGGTACGACCAGCTTGATGAATCAGCGCGCTGGGCGGCTCAGGCGGTGTTCTGGGGGGCCGTGGCGAAGACGTGCAGGCACAGTCCGGCTGTGTTTTGCTACGACTTGATGAACGAACCTGTCATCGGCGGTGAACAGCCGGCGAAGGAATGGCTCGGGCCCGCGTTTGCCGGCAAACACTTCGTTCAGTTTGTAGTCAAGCAGACGAACGGGAGGACTCGGTCCGGAGCGGCGAAGCAGTGGATCGATCAGATGGCCGCCGCTGTTCGGGAACACGATCCGGATCACCTGGTGACGGCGGGACTGGTAGACTGGAGCCTTGATCGGCCAGGACTGACATCAGGATTTGTCCCGGAAACCGTTGCTGAGAATCTGGATTTTCTGGCGGTACATATTTATCCGAAAGCCGGCAAGGTCGACGAGGCGCTGCAGACGCTGGCGGGATTCCAGATTGGCAAGCCCGTGATTATCGAAGAAACGTTTCCACTGGGATGCTCGGTGGAGGACCTCGAAGACTTCATGGATTGCAGCGGCGATCAGGCGGATGGCTGGGTCAGTTTCTTCTGGGGAAAACTACCCGAAGAGTATTCCGCGAAGGCCTCGATCGCAGATGCAATCACTTCGCAATGGATCGCTCGGTTTTCGGAGCGAATGAAACGACAAAAGGAATCACCCCCCGACGTTGTACGGAAGTTTATCGAGCATGGGCGGAAACATCCGGAAGGCAAGGCAGCATTCTCGATCGATATGTCCGATCGTGGTGGTGACAAGAGATGCCCGATCGGAGTCTTCGATTCCGGCATCGGTGGTCTGACGGTGCTGGAGGCGATCCTGAAAATGGACTCCTTTGACAACGAAACACTTCGTCCCGGTGCTGACGGACGGCCGGATTTTGAAGACGAGTCGTTCGTCTATTTCGGCGATCAGGCCAACATGCCCTATGGCAACTATCCATCCGTCGGTCGTCAGGAGTTTCTCAGGGAGCTGATTCTCAAGGATGCCGCCTTCCTGATGGGACGCCGACACTGGCCGGCAACCGTGTCGGACACACCTGACTTCACCAAGTCCCCCGTCAAGGCGATTGTAATTGCCTGCAACACCGCGACCGCCTGGGGTCTGGACGATATCCGGAGAGTTGTTGATGCCTGGCAAGTTCCGGTCTTCGTCGTCGGTGTCGTCGAGGCGGGTGCGCGAGGCGTCACCGAACTGATTGACGGCAGCGGACATCAACGGACGGTCGCTGTTCTGGCCACTGTCGGAACATGCAGCATTCAGGCCTATCCGAAAGCGATCGGACGAGCCGCAGGCATCGCCGGCAAGAGAGTTCCGAACGTCGTGCAGCAGGGTTCTGTCGGCCTTGCCGGTGCGATCGAAGGCGATCCGGCATTCGTGATTTCCGGTGACGCCGCGGCCAGGGTCGCGTCGTCGTATCTGGGACCGGCCGTGCAGAACAAATCCGCAACACTTGATCCGGCGAAACTGGATCAATACGGGTTCGATGAACAGGGGCTGATCGGAGATCGAACGCGGCCAGACTCACTGCGGCTGAATTCCGTGGTCAACTATGTGCGATACGATGTGACCACACTGTTGCAGGACTACCGCACAGCCGGCGGAACAGCGGCGATCGACACTGTGCTGCTGGGATGCACTCATTTCCCACTGGTCGAGCAGGAGATCCTCGATGCCTTCGCGCGTGCGCGGGCTCTGCAAGTCGATGGCTCGAAGCCATTCGAATTACTCATCGCTGAACAGATTGACATCGTCGACCCCGCTGAGTTGACGGCAAAGGAACTGTTCAGGGAACTGGCGCGAACTCGAACGAGAAATGTGCGTGACGAGTTGGAGCCGGGACAAAGGAAATCTTCGCCTGTCCTGTTCTTTATGTCCGTGGCGAATCCGGCGTGCAAAGAGGCGACATTCGCGGCGGACGGCAGTCTGGACCGTGAGTACAAATACGCCAGAACTCACGGTCGACTGGATCTGGAAGACACGCTCTGTGTGCCCATGCGAGTGTCTCTCCTGCCGCCGTCCAGCGTCCAATTGATTCAGTCCCGATTGCCGGAAGTCTGGAGCCGACTGCAACAGTCGCCTTGAGATTGGTGTGACCGGCAATGTGATTTGCACCGGACTGCCATCGAAGGGCGCCTCACGACAGGGTTTGCCGATGACTGGCATCGCCTGAACACGGCAGAAAACATCTGGCCCCGGTTCCAGGATCAACCGGACCCACGGCTGCGGAGTTACGTGCTGCATTGTCTGGCATCGGTGAATTCGCGTGTCTGGGGCTTCCAGCCGCAGCTGCTTCCACCGACAGCGCTGGGGCTTCCAGCCGCAGCTGCTTCCGCGGAAAGTACTGGGGCTGGAAGCCCCAGCCACGGACGATGGCCTTCCACCGGCAGTCATTGCCGATCGTCAAATCGACTCGGAAAGCTGGGGGATTCGCACCCGGTACAATCGAGCGAGTCGTTGCGAACGATGCATTGCCGTCAAGTGACGAATTCAGAGCTTCCGATACCCCGAGAAGAGAACTTGCGCACCGCCATTCTGCGCACAGGATGGGGTCAGGGGGACTGAGCGCAGGTTCGCCAGGATCACGACGTTCGCGGCGGACGAATTCGACTGGATCGAAGACGACCACGCAACGCATCCAGCGAGGGAACGCACGGATGACTCTCAGTCACTTCATCAGCCTGTTGCAGCGCTGCGGGTGCCGATCGTCTGCTGCCCTGAGACTTGGCACAGCCGGGCTGGTTCTGTCCACATCGGCATCGTTCGCCGCTGCCGAAGAACCGCTCGTCACAAATGTCGGACGATTCCAGATTCCCTTTGATGTGGAAGCCGCGACTGGTCAGCCGGTCGCAGGCTTCGCGGTGCTGTTCGGATCGCAGGACGGCGGAGCGCATTGGGAGCAGTTGCAGAGCGTACCGGCATCGCAGAAGGCGTTCATG
>JANNGQ010000045.1:0-5459 GCA_031403975.1 Planctomycetota bacterium | reverse complement strand
CGGGCGTCTGCGCCTCCGGATCATCGCTGTTGCACCATTTAGAGTTTTCAGAATCAACGACACGACCAGTCGATTTGGCAGAACGATTCGGGCAGGATCATTTTCGAACGGAACTTGTATTCATCATTCTGCCCACATGATTCTGCCAACCAGTGTGCCTGGAGCCCGAAAAATGGAAGTCGGCTCTCAATCCCTTGTCGTGGTGACTTGCCGGCTTCATTTATCCGTAAATGCAAGCAGCTGTTTCCCGATCGTTCAGCAGCATCCTTGCGATCGACTGTCAGTAGTTGAACAGATCTTCGCGCCGGAAAGACCGGCCGGTTGCCTGATTCAGAGCTCGCTGCACGATTCCCTTTGTGTTCGACGTCAGCCGTCGGCCTTTCATGGCTCGTGACACCATTTTGTGAGTCAGTTGTTCCGTTGACGCGGCGACCAGATCATGCGGACTGAGACTCAGTTCATTCATCAGCACCGCCAGCGGCTGATTCCCCAGGTCGCGTTCGGCTTGCTGTGTCATGTGTGGGGTTATCCTTCACGCTGCCGGCAATGAGACATGTGCGGTCGTAGCACACTAACCCGAAGCGTGTGTGGTTTTATCGCCACCGGGCTCGTCCCGGTGGTTCAGTGGCTTGTGCGCTAGTGGAAGTATGGCTGATTATACAAGAGGAGTAGCGCAAGAAGCCGTTGAACCCCCGGGGTAAACCCGGTGGCGGGAAAAACTCACAGCCTCGAAGCGCCAGCGACGACCGCGTGAACGAGACAACAGAAGAAACTCATGAGAGGGCTGACCGTCATTCTTCCCGACGCCGACGTCATCGTGGATTCTATACCGTCGACCGGTCGGTTCAACATGGCGATGGATGCTGTACTTCTGGGGCTTGGAGCGGAGCGAGACCGAAGTGTGGTACGGATTTACCGGTGGTCAGAGCCAACCGTCACACTCGGGTATTTTCAGAACGGAACGGCGTCCCACGAATCTTCGTTTCCACAACTGCCCTGCGTCCGGCGACTGACCGGCGGAGGGGCGATTCTGCATGATCGGGAACTGACGTATTCATGCATTGTGCCCGCGTCGCATCCCATGCGACAGAATCCTTCGGAACTGTATTCGATTGTACACCAGGCCATCATCGCCGTGCTGGCCCGGTGCGGCGCAGTCAGTTGTCTGCGGCACGAATTCGTGCCACGGCAGCTTGCCGTGACTTCTGAGGCAGATTCAGCATCTCCCTCTCCGGCGGAGCCGTTTCTGTGTTTTCAGAGGTCAAATCCGAACGACATCGTGCATGCAGGAGGGATCAAGATCGTTGGCAGCGCTCAACGGCGGCGGCGCGGCGTGACACTTCAGCATGGCAGCATCCTGTTGGCGGCGTCAGAATTCAGCTCGTCCTTGCCGGGGATTGCAGAGTTGTGCCCTGGATTCGAATCGGAGCGGTTTCAAACTGAGTTGCCGACAGCAATCTCGGGGAGCCTTTCAGATCGCTGGGATTTCAGAGAATACTCGGTCAGAGAACTTGAAATGGCCGCAGCATTGACCGCAGATCCGGATGGTTGAGACCGGATTTCATTTTCGTCCAGCAGCACAGCGTCGCGCGATCAGGAGTGCGACCGTGTTGAACTGTCAATGCTGCAACCGGATTTCGCCGAAAATGTTCTGTGGTTCAGACTTTTCTCGCTGGCGGTTGTGGGAGAGATTGTTAAATTCTCATTCAGGTGAAAGCGAACGCATCCTGTCTACTGCTCCGAGATTCCTGGTTCGCAAGCCTTCTCGGAAGGGTGTATCTGCCATTGGAGTTGCTTTCTCATGGTCGCAGCGGAATTGAAAGTTGTCGGCGGAAAACACGCCGGTCAGGTCATTCCCCTCAATCGACGCAAGTTTCTGATCGGAAGAGAACAGGACTGCCAGCTCCGTCCGAACAGTGAAATGGTCAGTCGCCATCACTGTGTCTTCAGTGTTGACGATTTCTCGGTCCGCCTCCGCGATCTTGGCAGCACCAACGGAACGATTGTCAACGGCGAGCGTATCCGGCGCGAAACCGTGCTTGCCGCGGGCGATAAGATCATTATTGGCAATCTGGAATTTGAACTTGCCATTAAAGCCGGCGTCTCGGTTGTCGATTCGGACAGCAAATCTGTTCCGTCGATCTTACTCACAAATGAGGACACACAGGTCACATCAAGAACGGCGCTTGAGATGCCCGTTTCACAACAGCCGGCAGCGGAGCCTGTTGCCGGATCGCTGACCCAGTCCATTCCTGTAACGAACGAGCCGTCCGTTGCCCAGACGGTCTCCGCTTCGGCGGAAACAACAATGATCAACCCGGGGCAGATGATGCCTGGTCAATATCCCTACCAGCCGATGATGGCACCGATGGGCTATCCGGGAGGGATGTATGGAGGATATCCCTATCAGCAGATGATGCCGGGCTACGGCCAGATGTATCCGCAGATGATGCCTCAGATGGGTTATCCGATGCAGCAGCAGCCTGCACCGGTCGCGAGTGCTCAGACGGCGGCAGCAGCTCCTGTGATTGCTGTTGCACTGCCGGATCCGGAGTCTACCGGTGCGAAAGAATCTGAAACAAAGGGAAGTTCCGGGGCCAGTAAAGACACGGCCAAGCCGACGGGGGCTGCCGACGCGATCATTAAGCAATATATGGGACGGCGTCCGGGCGGTTAGTCTGATCGATTCAAACGAGAAATCTGAAGACGGGCTTGCGGTTGACTCCTCGAGCCCGTTATTCATTGGCAATCAGTGCCATCATTCTTTCCTGATAAACGCCGGAGTGTCTCAGTCATGGCCGAACCCAGTGACGTCCAGCGAAAATACCGTGAGTTCCTCGACCTCATGCCGCTGACATTGGCGCTGGCGGGACTGCCCCCAAGTGACCATGGACGATACTTCACGGCCGAGCAGATCGAATCCCGGCTGTTTACCGTCCGACACGCCTGGAAAGCCGCACGGCAGGTCGCTCGCGAGTGTATTCAGCCTGGTGGATCGCTGGCCGCGCCGACGGAAGGCTGAATGAATCTGACGGCAGTGAATGGCTCGGATCACGAGTCAGACGAGCCTGACATTCCGACACTGAGCGCTCGATTGCGTGATTCCGTGACAAGCGTCGCTGGCTGCATGCTTGACACTTCACGGAATTGCCAGTATTTTCCCGGTTGAACTTGGAGAAGTCGGCTTGTCAGCGGGTAGTTTTCCGGCTGATCAGTTGAAGTTTCCAGGAAGTTTTCTGTTTGTCTGAATCAGTACCGCGTTCGAGGAACCTGAAATGGACAAGATGTAGGTCTTACTCCATTTCCCCGATGTCCAGCGTGATTCACTTCCGAGTGACACTGCGCCTGGAGGTAGGAAAGGTTTCCGGCAGAGTCTCTCTGCCGGCCGCGAAAAGTGGGACTTTGCTCCCGCTTTTTTTTTAACCACGCACAGCGCAGCCAGACACCCACGTCATGAACGGAAATGAAATACTCAGAATCGTCGATGCGATCCATCGTGACAAGGCCATCAATACCGAGGTCGTGTTCGAAGGAATCGAGCAGGCGATTCTGTCGGCAGCACGCAAGCACTTCTCAGAAGAGGAGCAGTTGGAAGTCCGCATTGATCGGGAGACCGGCGATGCGTCTCTGATTTGTGATGGCCGAACGCTTGACCCGGATTTGCTCGGCGACTTGCTGGGACGGATTTCGGCCCAGACCGCAAAGCAGGTAATGATTCAGAAAATCCGTGAAGCCGAGCGGGACACTCAATACGAAGAGTACCTGGAACTTCGCAGTCAGTTGATTTCAGGACAGGTCACCCGAGTGGACCGCGGGACGGTCATTGTGAACCTTGGAAAGCTCGAGGCAATCCTGCCTCGAAGTGAGCAGATCCGCAAAGAGAGTTACCGCACGGGTGACCGGGTTCGCGCCATTGTGCTGGACGTCCGTAAGGCCGGTTCGCGGGTTCGCGTGATTCTTTCCCGGACTCATCCTGACTTTGTACGACGACTTTTCGAAGTTGAGATTCCGGAAGTGAATGATCAGGTGATCGAAGTCCGCTCGATCGCACGGGAAGCCGGGAACCGGTCAAAGGTCGCCGTTTCCTGTAATGATTCTTCCATCGACTGCGTGGGGGCCTGCGTCGGAGTCCGTGGCGCCCGAATCCGAGGAATCGTGGAGGAACTGGCTGGCGAACGAATCGACATTGTCCGCTGGAATGATTCGCTTCAGATTCTTGTCCCGAATGCGCTGCAGCCCGCTGACGTGGAAGACGTTATTCTTTGTCCGATGCTGGGCAAAGTGATCGTACTTGTGCGTGAAGATCAGTTGTCACTGGCGATCGGCAAGTTCGGACAGAATGTGCGGCTCGCGTCGAAGCTGGTGGGCTGGGACATCAACGTGATGACTCAGACGCTGCTCGATGCTCACCTTGATAAATCAATTGCGGCGTTTTGTGTGATCCCGGAAGTCCAGCCGGAACTGGCTGAAAACCTGGTGTCGCAGGGGTTTTTCACATTTGATGACCTTTCGGTCATCGAGCCGGATCAACTGGCTGAGATCGGCGGGTTGTCGGAAGAAGACTGCGACAGGATCATTGCCTACGCCGACGTGGAAAGTGCCAGAATCGAAATTGAGGAACGTCTGGCGGCGGAAGAACGCAAGCGAATTGCCGCTCTCGGGATTCCGGCGCCGGCAATCGCTGCCGTGTCGGAGACGGCTGCCGCACATGTCGAAGAAGAGGCAGTGCCATCCGCTGTCAGCGAAGAAGCAGTTCCCGCCGCAGCGGAAGCAGTCGCTGAAGCGGAAGTCGTCCCGGAAGCGGAAGTCGTCCCGGAAGCAGAAGTCGTCGCGGAAGCAGAAGTCGTCGCGGAATCAGTCGCGGAGGCAGTTGTTGTTGAGGAACCGAGTTGACAGCGAATCCGAAGTGTGAGCTGAGAGGATTCGTGTGGTCGCCGGACCAGCGGAATCGGTGATAAAGTCTGAATCAGCCTCCTGGTGAGGCAGCTGCATATTCTTGCTGAGGATTTCGCATGGCGAAGTCAGGCGTTACGTCAAAGGAGCATAGTCTTCAATAACTCATCAGAGTGATTTATCAGGGTTTTGTGTGTCTATCTCCTGGCGCTCGTCGGCGTTCGCCGCAAACTGGTCGGAAGACTGTCATTCAACAGGGTCATTTTCTGACGGGAGATTGTATCTCCTGGTTCTGTGACCGACCGGTTCAAATGTGAAATTCTGTGCTGCCACGGGTTCAGGAGTGTTTCCTGAATCCATTCCGGGCGGCCTAAGGGGTTTTGTTTTGAAGATACGAATCTTTGCCCTTGCCAGAGATCTGGGACTCGACAGCAAGGTGTTGATCGCCCTCTGCGAAGAAGCCGGAGTGAAGCTGCGCAATGCGCTGGCCACGATCAGCGAAGAAGAGCGCGACCAGGTCGTCGAATACATCCGCAAGAA
The DNA here is from genome assembly GCA_031403975.1 of Planctomycetota bacterium. Classification (GTDB taxonomy): domain Bacteria; phylum Planctomycetota; class Planctomycetia; order Planctomycetales; family Planctomycetaceae; genus SXXK01. The sequence goes on along the minus strand of JANNGQ010000045.1, from coordinate 26 downwards.
TAAGAAGGGGGCTCCGCCGGCAGCCG
>JANNGQ010000044.1:0-2158 GCA_031403975.1 Planctomycetota bacterium | reverse complement strand
CGTCACAGACCTGGCGAGGGACGCCGAGCCGATCCAGGTGCTCGAGAACCTTGCGACACACGGGCGGGCAGGGCATGTCGCAGACGTCAGCGACTCCGTCGGACTCGGTGACGGCCTGCGCGTGATCGGTCGCGGCCTCGCGGCGGCCGACTACGACAACGACGGAGACGTCGACATCGCGATCAACTCGATCGGCGGACCTCTCGTGCTGCTGCGGAACACCGGAGCGACGGGCCACTGGCTCGAGGTCGAGCTCGGCCGCTTCGCTCCCGGCGCAAAGATCACCGCCGTGCTGGCCGACGGACGCCGGCTCGTACGGGAGGTGCATGCGGGCAGCAGCTATCTCTCTTCGGAAGATCCTCGCGTGCATTTCGGCCTCGGAGAAACAACGAGGGTGAGCGCGCTCCTCATTCGACGTGCGGATGGGAGCACAACCCGCCTTGCGAACATCGCCTCCGACCAGATCCTCGCCGTCGAGCCGTAGCAGACCGGAGCGGTGGGCGAGCTTGCCCGGACCGAGCCGACCAGTGCCCGGGGCTAGAACACCGCTCGCCGTCGCCACCCATCTGGCGCCGTAACGGCTACGCGGCTTGCGCGAGGACGGGCCTGGCGCGCCCGTTCTTCGTAATCCTTGAACATGTCAAAGCTGGAGCAGGCCGGCGACATCAGTACCGTGCCGCCGGAGACCGTGATCTGCGCGGCCAGCCAGACCGCTTCCTCCAGGGTTGCCGCCCGGTGGGTGTCGGTCAGCGAACCCAGCTCAATCTGCATGCGCTCGGCGGCCTCACCAATCAGGATCAGATGTCGCACCCGCTCCTGAATTAATGCCACCAGTGGGGCATAGGAACCGCCCTTGTCCTTGCCGCCGGCTATCAGGGTGATGTTCTGAAAACTCTCCAGGGCCTTCTCCACACTGCCGACATTGGTGGCCTTGCTGTCCTCAAAGTAACTGACACCCTTGAACTTGCGCACAAATTCCATGCGGTGGTGCAGCGCCTCAAATTTTTTGACGATCTCAAAGCTCGTGTCAGGCCGGCAGCCGAGCAGCAGCGCGCAGGCCAGGGCCGCCATGATGTTTTCCAGGTTGTGAACCCCGGTTAGCCGGAATTCCGCTGTGGGAAACCGCTCTTCGCGCCCCTGGTGCCGGAAGGTGATCATGTTGTCGCGGTAAAAAATGCCTTCTGACAGTTCCAGTTTGCGGCTGAAGGGAAACAGGCGTGCCTTGAGATTCGGGACATGTTTCCAGATCAGTTCGTCGTCCCGGTTGACCACGGCAAAGTCTTCAGCGGTTTGATTCTCAAAAATGCGCAGCTTGGCGAGGATATACTCCTGATAATTGGCATAGCGGTCAAGGTGATCTTCGCTGATGTTGAGCAGTGCGGCGACCTTCGGCCGGAAGGTGCTGATCCATTCCAGCTGGAACGAGCTGATCTCTGCTGCCACGCGCTCTGCTGCCTGGCCCGATTCCACCAGTTCGATCAATGGGTCACCGATATTACCGCCCACGTAGGTAGTAAATCCGTTGCCCCGAAAGATTTCCCCCAATAGTGTTGTTGTTGTCGTTTTGCCGTTGGTGCCGGTAATGGCAACCACTGGTGCTGTTATATAACGGCTGGCCAGCTCAATCTCGCTGATGATCTGCCGCCCGGCAATCCCTGCCAGGACCAGTTGCGGCAGGTCCATCGGCACGCCGGGACTGACTACGATCAGGTCGCTGCCGGTGAAGCTCGCATCAACGTGCCGTCCCAGTTCCCAGATGATTGGCAGTCCTGCCAGAGCGGCCATCTGCTCGGACAGCTGCTCGCTGGTCCTCATATCGGTGACGGTTACGCTGGCTTCACGCCCGGCCAGAAACCGTGCCACGGAGATGCCGGTACGGGCCAGGCCGACAACAAGTATGTTTTTGTTTTTCAATTCCATAGTATCCTCAAAGCAGGAACCTACCTCATCTTCAAGGTTGAAATCGCCATCAATGCCAGAATGATGGTGATAATCCAGAAGCGCACGATGATCTTCGGCTCAGCCACGCCCTTCAGCTCGAAGTGATGGTGGATCGGCGCCATCCGGAAGACGCGCTTGCCCGTGGTGCGGAACGACCAGACCTGGATGATGACGCTCACCGTCTCGACGAGGAAGACGCCGTGCAGGATGGCGCTCG
>JANNGQ010000043.1:0-4758 GCA_031403975.1 Planctomycetota bacterium | reverse complement strand
CAGTTATTAGCGGATGAATTTCAGCGCGATGTAAAAGGCTGTCAGAATCCCGGTCATCGCCTTTACGGTCGAATAGCGTTTCCGTCGAGGATAACCCGAGTTCTGATCGCGTCGTCGGGCCTTGCTGGTTTACGCTACCGCTACGTCTTGGTCCTGCTCTAAGTAGGTTTGATAGCGTGAAAGCAGATTTGCCATTGACGCGCCGTCTATACTTGGTTGCTCCAGGCGCGCAGCACCAGCCGACTCCGGCAGCAGCAGTCAGACCTGGAGTCCGACCAGAAGGCTATCATTGCACGAGTCGCAGCGCTGCAGCGGACAGTGGATTCCCGAAACGAAAAAACACGATCGCTCGGTCAGGCCCTGGCCACGGCGGCAAGTTCCGCACACGAAATGCAGGAACAGCTTCGCACAGCTGTTGTTGAAACTCTGCAGCTGCAGGAAGTTCTGGAACAGAATCAACAGGCCGCGGTTCCGAAAGACCGTCTGGAGCATCGGCTGTCGCCTGTTACAAAAGCTGCTGAAAAAGCAGAGCTGCACTTCCGCGTTATCAATGGGCGCGTCAGTCAGATCCCGATTGAGGAACTGCTGGAGCGTCTCAAGGCTCAAGTGCAGGTCCGGCGTTCAACGGTGATGCGGTTCAATCAGTTTGAAGGAACGGTCGGACCTGTGGGAGGCTATAACATGACGTATGTCGTGGAGAAAGAAGGCCCGACAACGCTGGAGGCTCTGCAGTCGGGCGATGGACGAACAAGATTCAATGTGACCCGCTGGACCATAGTGCCGGATGATGGCCTGGCCGATGAAACAATCGAAGAGGCGGTCAGGCCCGGCTCACGCTATCGTCAGATTGTCGAAACGGCGTCGCCAGATACTGTCGCGACGATGTGGATCTATCCGGATTCGTTCACAGGCTATTCTCCCCTCCGGGAGGTGGCTCATAGTCTGATGCTGCGAGTCGCCGCCAGACCACTGCCCGCCGGCACGCCGATTGTGGGTTCACCGAACGGCAGCCAGTCGAGGGCACAGTGATTTACCGTGGACCTGCCGCTCAACGGCGTGAAGGGTTTTCCGCAACGAAAGATGAGGGAATGCGTTCGTAGCCGGAGTTGTGAGACTTCGGAGTCACCAGGTCTCCTGCGAATTCTCACGAATCCGGCTGCAAAAATCCTCCGAGGCCTTCTTCGCCGCTCCGCCAGCGGGAGCTGCAGTCGCCTCGTCCCGTCAGTGAAAGGCAATGTGCGGTTCGTCGCGGGCACGCGGTTATCCCTTTCCAGGTCCACTCTTGTTCAGGCACGATGGGAAATCTAGACTTCCTCGACTCGCGTCGACCTGAACCTGATTGTTCACGCCGCGAATTGATGTGGATCGGCTACTGCCGCCAGGATTTGACACTTGAGAGCCTTGATCAGCGATATACACGGCAACCTGGAAGCGCTGCAGGCCGTGTTGGCCGATATCCGTAAGAAGGACATCAGCGAAATCTACTGTCTGGGCGACATCGTCGGGTACGGTCCCAATCCGGCCGAGTGTATCGATCTGGTGATGGAACTCGACATGTGCCTTCTGGGAAACCACGACCAGGCCGCGCTGTTTGATCCGGAAGGCTTCAACGCCGGAGCGGAACGAGCCATTTTCTGGACTCGGTCGGTTCTGGAAAAAGGAGTCGGTCCGAAGGCGGAGAAACGCTGGGACTTCCTCGGCGAACTGAATCGCCGCTTTCGCGATGAGGCGACCCGCACGATGTACGTGCATGGCTCGGCCCGCAATCCGTTGAACGAATATGTCTTCCCCGATGATATCTACAACCAGGTGAAGATGGAAAAAATCTTCGCACTGGTCGAGCAGTACTGCTTTCAGGGTCACACGCATATACCCGGCGTCTTTACCGACGCGCTGGAGTTTTTCGCTCCAGAGGAAATCGGTTTCAAGTACAAGCTCGACAAACAAAAACTCATGATCAACGTCGGCTCCGTCGGCCAGCCACGCAACAACGACCCGCGATCTTCCTATGTCACTCTCGACGACGACACGATCGAATTCCATCGAGTGGCTTACGACCTCGACAAGACCGTAGAGAAGATCTACGCCATCCCGGAACTCGACAATTTCCTTGGCGACCGACTTCGCGAAGGCCGCTGAGTCACGACGGATCGCATGGGTCACCGGCGAACTCAGCGCAGACGTTCAGTCGGCACGGCCCGGAAGATGCGAATTCCGGCGAGCAGAATACAGAATGCGGCGAATGAGCCCGCCAGCATGGCTGCGACCGTTGGCCAGTGGCTGAATATGATCTTCAGTTGCAGTGGTTCCCATAGAATTCGCCAGGAGCACTGTACCATCAGCGCGGCGATGCAGAGGTAAGGGCCAAAGGCCACAAAGTTGCGTCCTGTGACGATGCGGCCGCCGAATCCCAGCACAATTCCCACCAGCGGTGCGATCGCCAGGACGCACAACACGGGTTGCCAGCCGAGGAATGATCCGATCATTGCCATCAGTGTCACGTCGCCGAATCCGATCGCCGGGACTCCCAGAATCGCATGGGCGGCGGCTCGACCTGCCCACATCAGACCGGCTCCCGTCAGCATTCCGCAGGTGCTCCAGACAAAGCCGTGCAGATGCTGATGCTGCTGCTTCATCCATTCGGGAAGATACGGACCATAGATCTGCACAAATTCGTAGTCCCAGTCGACCCACACGTGAATCATCTGCAGCTCGCCGCTGAGTGTTGCCAGGAGCAATCCGACAATCGTCCCGGGCAAAACGACGCTGTCCGGAATGGCATAGTCCAGCAGATCCGTGATCATCGCGGTGGCGAGCAGAAAAATAAACAGCAGATGGTAGGGCAGTCGATTCTGCCACAATCCCAATGACGGCCGGACTTCCGTCACTGTCTGGCATCCGCCTTCGATCAGCAACCAGCCGAAGAGAGCAAACACAACCGCGACCAAAAGGCTGGCCCACACGGGCCAACTGCGGTCCGGGACGCCACAGCCCGGGCATTTTCCACGCGGTAAAACCTGCAGCAACTGGCGACCGGTCGAATGTTGCCGCCCGCAGGCGCAGCAGCGTCTGAGTCCGGTACTGACCTGCTCAACAATCAATGAGGCGGCCCACACAGACGCCACGCGCCCGGCGATGAATCCGACCGGGATGAGGATAAGAATCAGCAGCACAGAACAGCCTGAGGCGTCATTGCGGAGAAGTGATACGGTCTATACTCCAAATGCCGGATCAGCACGAATAAAAAATCTGCTCGTCTGACGGCAAGCTCCGGGCACCAGCGTCGCCCGACTTTTGGCAGGGCAAACGGATTCGTTGAGTCCGACTTGTCAGCCTTACTCAGTCGGGATCGGTCGCCCGTGTGGATCAGTTGCCGGAGCCGCTGATTCCTGCTGCAGACGGTCTCGCAGTTCTTTATTTGTGAAATGTTCCAGTTTTTCAGCCTGACCGTGGATGCGATCGACGGAGACTCCGCCCTCCGCCGCAAGATAATGTTCCCAGAGCCTGTGAGACCTCACCAGCTCGATGCCAAGGCGACGACCGGAGTCTGTGAGCTGATAGCCGGCTTCCGAATGGCGGACCTGACCACGCTGCGTGTGCTGCGTCATCAGCAGAATGCTCATCCAGCGGCCTGAGAACAGGACGGCTCGCAGCTGATCCAGCGTGGCTGAACAACCAGGCCGGCGTTCGTCCATGCGGTACAGCAGCGCGATCAGGTCTTCCGAGAGAATCCGCATCGCCAGCCGCTGCCGGCGAAGAATGCGAACGAGGACTCCGTGCCTGGGAGCGACGAGTGAAGCCACAACGAACAGCAGTCCCGCGCACAGAGCCATCATGCCGGAAGTACTTGCACTGCCGAAACCGAACCAATGAGGCACGACGATCGCCGACACATGACCGCTTGCCGCCGATACTGCTGCGATGATCGCACTGAGCACAATCATCCGGCTCAGCCGCTCGGTCAGCAGATAGGCCGTCGCCGGAGGAACAACGAACATGGCGACAACCAGAATATTGCCGACTGATTCAAAACTCGCCACCGCCGTCACGGCCACGATCACCATCAGCAGATAATGCATCAGCCGGGCGTTGATGCCGACCGTGGTCGACAGCGACGGATCAAACGCACTGAGTTTCAGTTCCTTGAAGAAGAGTATCACGAACAGCAGATTCACAACCGTCACTGCGCCAAGTACGATGATGACGCGAGGAACGGGAAAATGTTCTCGGAATGGAATATCCAGCGGCGTCGTCTCGATCGCACCATACAGGACACAGCCGGGGTCGAGGTCCACATGATCGGCGGCCTGCACAATCATCACCAGCCCGAGCGCAAACATGGTCGTGAAGACCACTCCCATCGACGCGCCTTCGTCGACTTCACCAAAGCTGCGAATCCATTCTGTAAAGAGAGCTGTCAGCAGTCCCACAACGACGGCTCCCAGAAACATGGGTACGCTGGATCTGCTCTGGCTGATGAAAAACGCCACGGCCAGGCCAGGCAAAATCGCATGGCTGATGGCGTCACCCAGCAGACTCATCCTTCGCAGCAGCAGAAAATTGCCCGGCAGCGAGGCCGCTACGGCACACAGGATTCCGGCCAGCACGATCCAGCCGTCGTAGTTCCAGGACCAGTTCGCAAGCGGACTCATCGCGTGGCGTCCCCCTCATCCGGCCTGTCGGCCACCTTCTCCCCCGAGGCGGGGGAGAAGGGACGGTGGACGCCTGAAGACTGAACCGTAGTCATCTGTGGATCAT
>JANNGQ010000042.1:0-3159 GCA_031403975.1 Planctomycetota bacterium | reverse complement strand
CCAGAAAGCACTACCTGCAGACGACCGATGCGCACTTCGAAAAGGCGGTCGGTCAATTCGTCCCCAGCCAGGGGCACAGGCAGGGGCAGAAGGTGTGCGAAATGGCGGAAAGTGATGATTGTTTAACAGACGCAAGCCCCGGAAAACCTAGTGTTTTTCGGGGCTCTTCGTCTGGTTGCGTGAACAAAAGTTACCCCGCAGGGACTCGAACCCCAACTGACAGTGCCAGAAACTGTCGTGCTACCATTACACCACGGGGTAGTTCTTTATGTGCCGTAGGCCCGGTCGGGCTTGAGCGGGCAGAATGTATCAGTCGATTCTGATGATGTAAAGCGGTGGTTTTTTGGACGACAACGCACCGAGATGAATGGTTCGCGGCATGCGACGTGCGAACGAGGGGGACTGGCGACTTCGAACGTTGTGCGGGCTTTCCATCCAGTCCAATGCTGATGGCAGCCCGGCACTTGAGAATTTCACAAACTCGAAGACAAGGCGACGAGGGAGCGTCGGCAGGCTGAAGCCTACCCTACGGACTCTGGCGGCGTCACAGGCAACTCCCGCTGACGGAGCGGCTGGACCACAGTAGAGCCCGGGGACAATATTGCGGAGAAACTTGTTCCCGTGCAGGTCAGCGTCTCCGCTTCAGCACGATAAAGAGTCCATCTGTATTATCCGGTAACATTTCCCACTTGTCGGGCTCCGTTTGCAGTTCTCGGACATCTGCCGGAGAACGAACGCGACTGTATGGATGACTGGTGTCGATCACGATGTAGTCCGCGTCTGCCGGCACGCCGGGCCGGTAGTTGTTGACGGCCCGCAGATAGTCGCTGTAATCGTACGATCGTTCAAAGTGAGTCAGTCGCGTGTGAACGTAGTCGGTTGAAGCAACTCGGTCCGTGACCGAAAGCTGAGGCAGCACTTTTTCGAATGCGGCTGCACGCGGGCCGGGCACATACAGGCGCGATCTGCCGAAGGGAGATTCGGCGGACCAGAAAGTGGCTCCGACCGGCATCATGGAACCAGTGACGGAAGTTGCCAGAGCGCAGAAGAAGGCAAAGCGTGCTCGGTCGACGGCCGTGCCCGCGAAGTTGAACCAGTGACCACGGGCAACAGCGACCATGGATCCGGGACGATTGTTCGGCACTGATGTGTGATCGGATTGAACGGCCGGTAATTCTGAACAGGGGTTGCGGCGCGTGGCCTCGGAGGGTTCACACTCTCGGATCGCCGGAACGGAGCGCGGTCGCAATCCGGCGGCGGCGGCCCAGAAGATGACAGGCAGCAGAGGGGCGTGGAAATGGTGATACGGTATCGGGGGCAATTGCGAAAGACTGTTCGTAACCGCTGTTCCGGGCTGCGGATCGGCAACCGGTCCGTTCCCGAGCTGAATCAGACTGAGCATCCCGAACGTGGCAATTCCGGCCAGCAGGAACACGGGTCGTCTCCACGGCCACAGACCGAGTGGCACGGACAGCACGAGCACATAAAACAACGTTCGCAGGCTGAAAAAGACACTCAGCACCTTGAACGGATCGTTGACCGCCGTTTTTACAAGATCACCGGGGCTGTTGCCGAGATCTCCGAAGTAGCGGCTGTAGTGGACGTCAGCGCCGCCTCGAAAAAGCGGTATCACCACCAGTACGGCAACAAAGACATACGTGACTGAGAACAACAGGACGCTCAGGGACCAAAGGGCGAATCGACGATGTTCGTTCACTGAGTCCGACGGGTTTCGATTCGTGACCCAGTGGACCGCTCCGATTGATCCGACGACCAATGCAAAATCTTCCTGCGTTGTCAGCGCGACCAGCAGACACACGGACGCCCGTACAAGCTTCCGGCGTTCTGCGAAGTCGATCCCCCAGAACAAAAATGGAAGCCCGTAGCAACTTGGGCGAAGGGTTTTGAGATCGATCGCAATGTCCAGAAAATGCATCGGGAAAAACAGCAGCCACGCCAGCGCCAGCCACATTGCCGCACGGTTGCTGGCGGAATGCCGGAATGCGATTGAGTAAATCGGAATTGCACAAATTGCCAGTGACGACGATGCCGCGAGCTCCATCATCAGATACGAGGGCCAAAGCATGTGCAGCGGCAGCAGGAGGAGATGAATCACCTGAATGTGCTCGCCGAGGAACAATCCCTGATCGAGGTAACTGCGAAATCCTTTGCCGTGCCAGACGTTCCAGAGATGTTCTTCGTACATCGCCGAATCGCCGTGCGGGACAAGCAGGCCGGCATAGAGTCGCTCGTTAATCCAGAACGAAACCACGACCCACGCAACGGCGGCGAGCACAGCGACAACGCACTCGCGACGTCCTTTCGTGGCCGGGATTGCTGCAGCGCAAGCATCGGCACCGGATCCGGCCATTGATCCAATGAAGCAGCTTGCTGAAGCAGCAACAATCAGGGCCGTCCAGAGTGGTGTTGTTGTGACGAAGAAGCTCATCAGCGAGGGGTTCACGAGCATCGTGATGCTCAGCCAGGCCGTCAGCCAGATACCGGCGAACAGCCACGGTACGGAGATTGCTGCCGCGCTGCGCAGCGCGGCAGCCGTCGTTCGGTTTGGTGTGGTTGGGATCGCATGCGGCTGTGTTCTTCGGACAGTTTCATGGATGCCCGCGATGGCTGCAGCGGCGACAAGGCAGCCGGCAAGTCGCAGCGAGACAGAGAACCAGCCGAGCTCCGTTTCGGGCTGTCCGCTGAGACTGTTTGTCAGAGAGCCGCCCAGCGCGGCGACAGCCGCCGCATGAACGTCCATTGGCCAGAAAGCACTGCTCAACGAGGGTTCGGAGAGGATCGTCCAGACCATGCTCGACATCAGCAGCCAGCCGATCGCGACAATGAGCAATGTGCTGAGGAGGGAGATGTGTCGGAAGCCGGCAGTCATGGAATGCGAACTGTAAGGACGCCAGGGGAGGCAGGGAATCGGGCGACGCCGTGAATGATTCTACGCAATTAGACATGAGCGAGTGCGTTTGTAGCCGAAGTCGTGAGACTTCGGAGTCATCGGGGCCACGTCCGAATTCTCACGATTCCGTAATTTGGCAGGAACGCGGCGGCCCCGCGCCAAAGTCCAAATCCAAGTCGGGATTTGGCAAACTGGTTCTGGAAAAGTTGATGCCAGCCGCAGTTGAAGGCACCGCAGAAATTGCAGGT
>JANNGQ010000041.1:0-2740 GCA_031403975.1 Planctomycetota bacterium | reverse complement strand
GGGCGATTGTGACGCCCAGGCCGAAGGCGCTCGTGGCCTATTGGGGCTACGGCGACATCGACGGCGAGTGGACTCGGTCGAAGTCCATCCATCACGGAGTTCCCGTTCCTCGCGATGAGGCGTTGGCCGCCGTCGGCAAGAAGGTCCTTACAAACACGGATGATCCCGCCGAGGGGAAAGCTCGCGGCGGCTACTATCGCCACCTCCGACAAACCGGCGGCTGGTCGCTGGGAGTCACCGGCATCGACGCAGTTATGGAGCCAGGCAAGCTCGATGGCTTCTGCCCGGTCAAACAGATTACGAGCAACTACCCGCCGATCCTGATGATCCACGGCACGGAAGACACCGATGTTCCCTGCGCTTGCTCCACTGACATGGCTCGCGAGCTGACGAGGCACGGCGTAAAGCACGAACTCATCACCGTCGCCGGAGCGGAGCACGGCCTCCGTGATGGCGACCCGCAAAAAGTCGCCGAAGCCAACATGCGTGCGCTCGAGTTCATCCGCGAGCAGTTGACAGAAGACTGAATCGAAAGTCTGAACGTGATGTCCGATTTCATTCCTCCAGCCCAGGTGCTTCATGCAGTTGCTCAATAGAGTTGCCATCGTAACCGGTGGCGGGACGGGAGTCGGGCGAGCCACCTCATTGGCGCTGGCTCGTTTGGGCTATCACGTTGTCGTGAACTTTTCTCGCTCGAGTGATGAGGCCGAGGCGACGGTCCTGGACGTCACCGCTTTGGGAGTCTGCGGGTTTGCAGTGCAGGGCGATGTGGCCGATGACGCTGCGTGTCGTGCGATGGTGGCCAGGACGATGGAGTCACTGGATCGAGTCGATGTGCTGGTGAACTGCGCGGGAACGACTGAATTTATTCCGTTTCATGATCTGGAAGCAGTTTCAGACGAGGTCTGGGTGCGGCTTTACAAGGTCAACGTCGTCGGGGCCTTTCACTGCGCTCGTGCCGTCCAGTCGCCAATGCTGAAGGCAGGAGGCGGTGTCATCATCAATGTCTCAAGTGTTGCCGCACAACTTGGTCAGGGGAGTTCGATCCCGTACTGCTGCACGAAGGCCGCACTCGACAATCTGACGGTCTCACTGGCGCGGACGTTCGCCCCGCGCATCCGGGTCAACGGCATCGCTCCTGGTTTCATTGAGGGACGCTGGACACAAGGAGGACTCGGCCCGAAGTACGAGAGCATCAAACAGGCCTATGAAAAGTCGTTACCTCTCGGTCGCGTTTGTCAACCGGAGGATATTGCAGACGCCATCGTGAGCCTTATTACCGGCAGCCGCGTTGTCACCGGCCAGACTCTCACTGTCGATGCGGGCATGATGATCTCGGGCTTCCAGGTGAAATTCGATTAACGGACATCCCCGTGATCGATCACTTCGTCGTAGCTGGTGAAGCGGCCGTCAGCATTCAGGGATGGTGATCAGGAAATACATGGTAGTTGTACGGTGGCCGTGGCATGGTCCGAAGGAGTTCAGCAGAGTGGGCTGGGCTCCTTCAGGCGGTTCCATGTGGCGAACACTCCTTCTCGTGCGAAGGCAGTGTTTGAACACAACCTCATCCTTGCCAACCTGCGTCGGTCTGGCGGACCGAAGCGCGCTGGAACCCCGGCTCAGACGTTCACGAGCGAATTGTTTTGACCGTTCCCCAGCCGCCCAGCTCTCACTACGCGAAAGTGCATTCTCGGGCCAACTGGCAGCTTGACGATTCAGAGCGTGAAGCAAAATCTCCTGTTCCGAAAGAGCGATACGCCAAGAACGAAACACGGCAGAGCTGAAACCGTCAAAAGCAGAAGCATGCCATCCCAGTGCCAAATATTCAGGAGATACCCGGACAGTGTGCCACTCTCATTTCCAAAGAATGGCGGCAGGTCTTTGCTGTTGAGGACGTCTGCCTCCAGTAACTGCTCTTCAAGAATCGAGAGTAGCTACACGGCGGGACCAACCGAGCAGAAAACGATGCTGACCAGTGCACGCATGGGATCTCACACAGACTATGTCACAAGCTTTGTTGCTCAACTACCATTGCGAGAAGAAAGCGAGCACTTCGTCTGCAGGCGAGTGCGCCTCAGGACTTTCTGATGGGCGTGTTGCCCGCCAAATCACTGCCAATGTCTCCAAGCGTGTTTGTGCTGCGGTGAGCTTCTTGAAGAACAAGATGCCCCGCCCCGCCGCCAAGAGCAGCACCGGTAGCACCGCAACGTTGACGTACGAGTCTCCCTGTTGGTGAGACGAGAATGAAGAGAGCGTGACAATCGGTAGTAACGCAAGAAAAAGCATCACAGAGATTCGGTGCGATACTTGAAATGCGGCTCGTGAATCAGCGAGAGCGGAGGATAGGCATTCTTCAAGGCGACCGGCTTTGAGCAACTGTTTCGTTTTGTAGTTGGCGTTTTGGCTGAGAATCGCAGTGAGGATCTCGTCCATGTCAATGGCTCGCAAATTGAAGAAACAACTACATGATCACTCGGTTGCGGCAACTTCATGCTCCATATGGCATCCGGCCACCGAATCGTGGCAACATCATCTCGTGACCGAAGTACGTCGGAAATCCGGAAAGTACCCCCCGAATTGTCCAACATCCACCGCTGCCTGCTCGACACCGTCCGGCGAAACAGTAAAGAGCTTCGAAATCGCTGGCGACGTCGTTGCTCGGGGCTCGGGACGTGGTACATCGAGCAAGTCCCCTCGAACTCGTCCTGGTCGATGACCTTCCCCGAGGCGGCCCGGAAGG
>JANNGQ010000040.1:0-3135 GCA_031403975.1 Planctomycetota bacterium | reverse complement strand
CTCCGGTCGCAGGCGGAACAGTTGAGACAACTGTTCTACACTGTGACGGATCAGCCGAAGTGAGTGGCATTGGGCTCGCGTCACCGGCACCGGGCTGTCGCTGGTCCGCAGCTGTTTCCTGCGGTGTTTTTCTGACGTTTGACTGAGAATACAGATCTCCCGACCATGCTTAGCCCTGCAGAAACTGTCGGACTTCTGGGAACTACGCTCGATAACAGAGTCCGCCGGGCTGTTCAGCATGTCGGCGACGGCACGCTGGCACGGATCGCCGAGCGACTCAGAGCCGACGCGCACTCCAACGCCATCGTTTATGAACGTGACGGAATCGCTGAGCCTGTCCGGATCATGCTGCGACCATTGCTGGCCATGCCCGAGCAGCTGAGCTACGTCGATCACGTCTGTCTGAAACTGGCGGAGGCGCTGAAGAGACTCCCGGACCTGTATCTCGCCGATCCGCAAGTCCGAACAATCCTGGCGATCAGTCCTGAGGAGGAGCGCTGGCTGCGGGATACCTGGACGCCTCAGCATCAGCAACACAATCCGATCTACGGACGACTGGACGCCGTCTGTGACTTTACGAGCGCCGGCTGGCAGGAATCACTGCTCTTTCTGGAGCCGAATCTCTCCGGAGTCGGCGGCATCCACTACGCTCCGCTGGCCGAACAGCTCGTCATGCGTGACGTGATACCCACGCTGCTGGCGCATGATCCGGAATTGGATGTCGAGCTGCCTCGCGATCAGCGTGAACTCTTCCTGCAGGTGCTGATTGATCACTCGCGGGCCATCGGAAGGAACTCCTGCCGGCTCTGTCTCGTCGAGCCGAAGTACGATCACGACGGGCCGAACGAACAGTCGATTCTGCGGCAGCATCTCGCCGAACAGCACGGCCTGGTGATCGTCCACGCTGATCCGCGTGAGCTGCGCGTCGACGGCGATGAAGTCTATTACGAAGATGTGCAGATTGATGTGGCTTATCGTGACTACGAAACCCGGGACCTCGTGGCGCTGGAGCAGGAAACGGGCAAACCGCTGGAAGCCATGAGGCTCCTGTTTCGCCAGAACCGTGTCATCTCATCGATGGTCGGCGACTTTGATCACAAGAGCTGCTGGGAACTGATGACGGATGAGTCCATCGCGTCGCGGCTGTTCACGGCCGAAGAACGCCGCCTGTTCCGGCGGCATGTGTTGTGGACACGCATCGTCGGCGATCGCAGGACATCGCTGCCGCATGGAAAAGCCGGATCGCTGATGGATTTTGCCCGCGGAAATCGTGAGCGATTGGTGCTCAAACCCAACCGCGGTTTCGGGGGCAAAGGCGTCGTGCTGGGGTCAGCGGCAGAGCAGGGCGAGTGGGAGCGGCTGTTGTCCGAAGCCGCAGAGCAGTACACCGACACCCAGCATTCGTGGGTCGTGCAGTCGGTCGCGAGACTGCCGGTGCATGAATTCCCGGTGGTCGGCCCCGGCGGCACAATTTTTGAAGAGCCGTTCTATTCCGTCATGGGTTTCGCATCGACCGAAAACGGACTCGGAATCCTCTGCCGTGTTTCGCAGAAACAGGTCGTCAACGTGGCACAGCACGGCGGCCTGGCAGCCGTGCTGATCGCACGCCCGCCGCGTGACCTTCGCATGCCGCGACGAACACCCGTGCGGACCGAAGGAGCGGAAGGATCACTGCGAGCGCGCATCAGCGAACTGCTGCACCTCGATCAGACAATCGGACTGCTGGGCTGGGACGAAGAGACAAAAATGCCGCCCATGGGGCGTATCCAGCGAGGCGAGCAGCTGGCAACACTTGAAGGAATCCGGCATTCATTGCTCACCGCTGATGATCTGGGTGACCTCGTGGAAGAAGTCGCGCAGCAGCGTGAGGATGACGAACGCTGGACTCGCGAACTGACGCTGCTGCGGCGACTGAGGCGGCTGGCGCTGGCAATTCCGGAAGAACTTGTCCGGGAACTCGCAAAAGCCAAGTCACGTTCTCTGGGAGCCTGGGAAGACGCTTACGCGGCGAACAACTTTTCTCTGCTCGCTCCGGCGTTTGAACGAGTCCTGAAGCTCGTCCGGGAGCGCGCAGTGACGCTGGCGCGCGGGGCTGACCCATATGACGCTCTGCTGGAAGATTACGAACCCGGGATGAGTCGTTCGAGACTGGATCCCGTGCTGGCCGACATCCGGACACACCTCGTTCCTCTGGTCGAACAATGGTCAGAGGCCTCTGCCGCGAATGCCGGACTGCTGGACGGCCGGCGGTTTCACGAGGCCGGTCAGTGGGACCTGTGCCGACGGATTCTGACGGCGATCGGATTTGACTTTCAGCGAGGCCGCCTGGATCGCTCGACGCATCCCTTCACGGTTCAGACTGGAATGCACGACGTCCGACTGACGATCCGCGTCCGCGAATCGGATCTCCCCAGCGCCATTCTGACGACGCTGCATGAAGGCGGACACGGACTGTATGACCAGGGATTCATGCCGACCGATCGCGATTCATTGCTTTGTGAATCGCCCAGCATGGGGCTGCATGAATCACAATCACGGTTGTGGGAGAATCACATCGGTCGCAGCCGCGCGTTCTGGAAACGCTGGTTCCCGACGATGGAAGCCATTTTTCCGGCAGCCACAGCAGGACTTGATGCCGACACGTTTTTTCACGTTGTCAATGCAGTCAGCCGGGGAACAAGCCGCGTCAATGCGGATGAAGTGTCTTATCATCTTCACGTCCTGCTCCGGTACGAACTGGAGCTGGCGCTGATTTCCGGCGACCTGGCCCTGCCCGAACTTCCGGCGGCGTGGAATGAACGCTGCCGGTCGTTGCTGGGCATCGTGCCGACCGGCGACCGTGACGGAGTCCTGCAGGACTCTCACTGGGCGGTCGGCATGTTCGGCTACTTTCCGTCCTACACCATCGGAAGTCTGTACGCTGCACAGCTCGCTGATGCGTACCAGACGGCTCAGGGCCCGACGAGTGACATTGACGGCGGTGAGTTTCAGCATCTCCTTGCCTGGTTGCACACAAATGTCCATCAGCCCGGGCACCGCTTCCCCGCCGAAGACATCATCCGCAAGGTCACCGGCAACAGCCTCGACGCCACGGCGTTTTTCAGGCATATCGAAAGGACGAGACGGTAACTCGAC